>JBBIQF010000155.1:0-13345 GCA_037442445.1 Planctomycetaceae bacterium | reverse complement strand
CCGCTTGCTCTACGGCCTGGTGCTGCTGAAGTCCAAACAGCCGAAGCAGCGGGCCGAGGCCCAGGCCCATTTCGAGGCCCTCAAGAACGAGAAACCCGATCTCGTGCTGCCCCTGGAGGCGCTGGCCTGGATACGCTTCGAGCGGCGGATGTATCAGGCCGGGGTCGACGACCTGGCCGAACTGTTTACCAAACTGCCCAAACCCAAAGGCCCCCGCCAGGCGTTCCCCGCGGAACTGGTGTACCTGTTCCGCTGGGCCGGCCAGCTCCGCGAGTTCGCCGCCCAGGTCGACGAGCGCCAAGCGCCCGAGGCCTCGCTGCGGCGGCTGGATGCGGCCGTGGCCCAGCACGCCCCGGAACTGGCCGCGCTGTACGAGCAAGGCCGCGAGCAAACCCGCCAGCGCAACCGCCAGTTCGATGCCCAAGCCGCGGCCACCCGCGACCCCGCCACGCAGGCCAAAATCATGCTCGATCGCCGCATGGTGACCTCCTTCGCCGCCTTCCCGTTCGAGGAAGCGGTGCAGGCCATCCTGGCCGGCCTGGATCGCTGAAAGTTATCGGCCTCCAGGCAGAGCCAAGGTGCCTTTTCCAACCCGCGTCAAGCGGGCCGGCCGGGAAACAAGGCGCCAATAGCCGACCGGGCTGAGCTGTCGATATGCCGGGCCATCGCGGCGGCGGCCTCGTCGGCCGTACCGGCCAGAAGCGCATCCATGATGGCCAGGTGCTCGTGGATGGCGCGAAGCTGGGCGGCACGGTCCGCCCCGATCAAGTCCCGCACCGTTTGTACCAGCACGTCGTAGCGGTGGATTTCGCGGCTGAGCCGGCCATTGGGGCAGCACGAGGCAATCAGCTCGTGCAGGCGGCGGTCGGCGGCCAGGGCGCTGTCCAGCCACTCGGCCGTCTCGGCGCCCGGAACCAGGGCGGTGGTTTCTTCCTGTAACATGCGGAGTTCCCGTGCGGGGATGCGCCCCGTGGCCGAGCGCGCTGCCTCGCTCTCCAAAATCCGGCGAATCTGATAGATATCGGCCAGCTCTTTGGGGCCGAACGGGGCCACCACCGCCCCGCGATTATGGACGAACTCCACCATCCCGATCGCATCGAGCTCGACCAAAGCCTCGCGCACCGGAGTGGAACTGATGCCGAACCGGCCGGCCAGTTTGAGCACCATCAGGCGTGTGCCGGCCGGCAGGCTTCCGGCGAAAATCGCCCGCAATAGCCGGCGCATCACTTCGTGGCGCAAGGCCCCGCGAGCGAACGGGGGGATGGGTTCCAGTGCGTTGATCGGATCGTCCATAAAGCCCATTATGCATGATGCATTTTTGTGGGCATACCCCTCTATAACGTGCGTGGGAATACACAATCACGGGCACTGTCCGCCTGCCGGGTGTACCAGTCCACGCGAACGAGCGCATGTTGTTGCGCAGAAGCGCAGTAATGTGCGCTATAGCGTAATTCCGCGCGGGCAGTGCACGTCCCGCAACCGTTGCCCACAGGCGTCCCATGCCCTTGGCCCGATGCGCTGCATCGGGGCGTTCCCCGCCCACGCCACAGCCGGCCGAGGCGGCTTTATAATGTCGCATGGCTTGCGCCTGCGGTGAACCGCCACCGCGGTCCGGCCAGGCGCCGGCAAACGTCGGCCCGCGGAGATTTTTTCCCTTTCGTGTTGAGCAAGAACCTCATGTGGCGGCATATCCTGTTGGTCGCAGTGCTGGCTACGAGCGACGGCTTTGGCTCCCCGGGGCGTGCGGCCGGGCTGGCCGGACCGTATGCCCAGCAGGTCCGCCAGCACCTTACGGCCTTGTTGGACTCGAAGTCCCAAGTGCGGGCCCGAGCCGCCGAGGCCCTGGGCCTGCTCCGGGCCTATGAAGCCGAGGAGGCCCTGATCGAGCGCTTGGGCGATCCCTCGGCCGAAGTCCGCACCCAAGCGGCCTTGGCGCTGGGCTGGTGCGGCGGGCGCCGGGCCATCGAGCCGCTTCTGGCAGCGCTAGACGACCCGGCATGGACGGTTCGGCAGTCGGCCCATGTGGCCCTGACGAACCTTACAGGCATGGAGTTCCCCTTCGATGGCCTGGCCGAGCCGGCGCAGCGCCGCGCCCAGGCCCAGGTGTGGCGCGACTGGTGGGCCCATGTACCGCCCGGCAGCGCCCCCGAGGGAATCTTCCGCCTGCTCGAAGGCCCCAAGAACCTGGCTGCCAGGGCCCGGCTGTCCGCTTCGAGCACATACCGCGGGCCGGTCGAGGTGCTGGTCGATGGCCAGCTTGGCCCGGCCTACTGGCAAACCAAGAACGTCCCCTTTCCCCAGTGGTGCCAACTGGACCTCGGGCAGGTACACCCGATCGGCCAGGTGGTCATCCATCAGTACGGGCCGGGCTTCTGCATGACCGACTTCGAACTGGCCACAAGTACCGACGGAACGCGGTTCGAGCCGGCCGTGCGGCGGCGCGGCCGTACGGAACCGGAGTTGGTGATCAACATCCAGGGCCGGCCGGCGCGGTTCGTGCGGATCACCAGCTTCGGCTCGGAGCGGAAGCTATATCCCACGACGTTCTGGGAGATCGAGGTTTTTGGCCCCGGGCCGCACCAGCGCGTTTCTCACCAGGAAGTGGCCTGGCGGCAAGAGCGCGCTGCTCGGGCGCTGGGCGTGCTGGGGGGGCCTGGGGCCACCGAAGCGCTGTTGGCGTTCTTGGGGCCAGTGCCATCGGCGGCCCAGCGCGATCGGCCCGCGGTACGGGCAGCCCTGCGTTCGCTCGGCCGGCTGAGGACCCCCGCAGCCTTCGATTATCTCGTAAAACTGCTCGACCAGCCCATGTGGGCACGCATGGCCGCCGATGCCCTGGGCGACTTCGGCGACCGGCGGGCAGTGCCGGCTTTGCTGGCGGCGTATGCCCGATATGCCCGGCAGCTCGACGGCAAAGATCCCCCCGAGGTGCCGCCCGACGACCGGATGAGCTTCCCCTCCGAAGACCGCATGCTGGAGACCCCCTGGGCCATCGCGTATGCCGTCTGCCGGCTGCCGTTGGACCGGCCCGAAGACCGCCAGGCGTTGGTCCGGCTGGCTCCGCGGATCATGGCCAATCTGCCCAGCGATTACGACAGCTTCGTGCTGTACGAGCCTGAGGGGTATCACCGCCTGACCCGCCATCTGATCGAGGCCGCGGGCGTGCGCCGCAGTGCCCTGGAACACGCGATGCAGCGTTTGGGGCAGCCCCGCCGGTTTGCGCCAAGCCCGCACGAACTGGCCTGGCCCACGTATCCCCCTGCCCGGATGGCCACTTGGCTGCCCGCCCTCGGGCCCGACCCGGACGATCTGCCCCGATTGCTGGCGCTGGTCGAGCATCCCGACGGTTGGGTGCGGTTATACGCGGCCAAGGCCATCGGCTGGCTTGGCGACCGCCGGGCCATCGAGCCGCTGGCCCAAGTGCTGGCCCGCTCCAAACCCGAAGCGGCCTTCGGCTATTCCCGCCAGTTCAAAGAAGAGGAGTTCAACGATCCCTGCCCGCGCTGGCGCGAGGCCGTGGTCCGGGCCCTGGGAAAGCTCAACGCCAGTACCCATGTGCCGCTATTGGTGCGCATCCTCAACGATCCGGACAATGTGCTGGAAGTGCAGCACGCCGCAGCCCAGGCCCTGGGCGAAATCGGCAGCCCGGAGGCCGTGACCGCGCTGCGTGCGGCCGCCGTGGCCCACCCTTTCCTGAGCGTGCGCCACACCGCACGCGATGCCCTATGGGTGCGGGGCATCGCCATCGAGCCGCACGAGGTGCCCGCCCCGCCGCCCTCGGCAGAACCGAACCCCCGGCCCGCCGCAAGCACCGGCGCGCTGCCCCCTGGTTCCAACGCGCCGGCCAGTTTCTTCTTTCCCGCCCAGTTCGACGCCCTGGTGTTTGTCCGCGGCGACAACAACATGCCCAACACGTGGCAGACCGTCGAACCCGTGCAGGCCGACTACTGGCGCCAAACCTACGTGGTCACCGACGAGGGGCCCAGCTACCGGCCGGGGAGCAACTTGTGGATTCTTCGGCCGCCGCGGCCCGATGGCCGCACCTTCCCCTTGACCCGGTTTGCCGGTGGTTACGTGGGCGAGCCCGAGGTGTCGTGGGATGGCCGCTTCGTGGTTTTCACCCGCCGCGAGGCCAGCAGCTTGTGGTGGCACATCTGGATCATCGGGGCCGATGGGACCGGCCTGCGCCAGTTGACGCACGGCCCCTATCACGACGTGGGCCCCGCCTTTCTGCCCGACGGGCGGATCGTGTTCGCCTCCAGCCGCGGCGGCATCCGCGACGAGTACCATGGATACCCCTGCACCCCGCTTTATGTGATGCGCGCCGACGGCAGCGACGTCCAGCCGATCGCCACCAATATCGGCCGCGATAACGAACCGGCCCTGTTGCCCGATGGCCGCATCGTCTTCAGCCGGCTGGAAGTGTTCTACTCGCGCAACAAGACCGAACTGACGCTGCACGCGGTGCATCCCGATGGCACGCAAGACGTGGTGCTTTACGGCCCGGAGCGCCGCGCGTTCTGGCGGAACCTGGACCACGGCATGGTGGCCCCCGACGACCTCCAGGAAGCCCCGCTGACCCACCGGGTGCTCCGCATCACCCAGCCGCAACCCCTGCCCGACGGCCGGCATATCGTTGCCGTCACGCAGGCGGGCCTGACCCGCATCGGCCCCCGCCGCGACACCGAGTCGATCCTCTTGCCGGATTTCAAACAGCGGGCCAGCACCACCCCCTGCCCCCTGGCCGATGGCTCGATCCTCTGCGCCACCACGCGCAAGACCGCCGACCGGCACCAGGTGGACCTGGGACTCTACCGTTTTTTCCCCGACACCGGCCGGCTGGAACTGGTGTACAACGACCCGGCCACGGCCGAGTACGAGCCCCGGCCATTGGCCGCCCGCCGGCCCCCTCCCACCCTCCCCGCGCGGACCACCCGCGGGGCGTACACCGGCCGGTTCCTCTGCGCCTCGGTCTTCAACACCCAGGAGCCTGAGGTGAAGGCCCGCGGCCGGCTTGTGCGCCTGGTCGAAGGCATCCCGGTCGTCGGGCGCCACCAAACCCACACCGGTTCCGACGTGGTTTGGCGCAACCACGGGGGCACCCTGGGCCGGGTCTTGGGCGTCGCCCCGCTGGCCCCCGATGGCTCGTTCTATATCGAGACCCCCGCCGACCGGCTGATGCACTTCCAGGTGCTCGACAGCGACCGCCGGGTCGTCGGAAACCAGTTGACGTGGGTTTACACCCGGCCGGGCGAAAACCGCTCCTGCGCAGGCTGCCACGAGAATCCCCACAGCGCCCCGCCCGCACGCGGTGCAACCGCCGCACGCCTGCCGCCCTTGCTCTTTCTGCCCACCCCGTGCGACTTCACCTACCGGGCCAAAGCGTGGTTCAAAGGCTCGCTGCCGCCCGAAGTGGAACACCGCACCCAGACGGTCCACGCCGTCAGCGTCCTGGCCCGATGAACGTCTACCATAAGGTGGGCGCTTTGCACCCACGGCTGCTTCACAGCCCCAGCGGCCAGAGGACGCACGCTACGACATCTTTCGCTGTAGGGTGGGTGCTCTGCACCCACGCGTACCCAAAGCCCTATCGGTCCCCGTTCATTTCAGGCGCCAGCCAGCGGGCGAAACTTCCAGAGCCGTGTGCCCCTTGTGGGCGTCGTACACCTGGTGCATCTCGTCGATCGAGTCGAAATACCCCACGATGAATGCGGCACTGAACGACTCGCCCGGCCGGATGGGCCGGCCGCCAAACTCCTCGATCATGCACACATAGCCCCGCTGGTGGCACCAGGCCTCGCTGACCACCGCCGGGTCGAGCGTCATGCCGGCCAGCCACGGCCCGACGCGCCCCGTCTTCGGGTCCCGCAACTGGAAGGCCCGGATGAACCGCTCCGGCAACTTGTCCCGGCCGCGGGTGTAATTGAACCTCGCATCGGGCGGAAAATCCTGGAAGAACTCCTTGGCCGGGATGCACCCGTGGTAGCTCAAGTAGATCTGCGTGAACGTATCGCCCCGCTGGTGCCGCAGGTGGCCGGGCATGTCGACCCGCAGGAACATGGCCTCGCTCGAATTGACGGAATCGATGCGATCCATAGACACGAAATACCGCTTGCCCACGGGAAACACCAGCACCTGCGTCCACAGCGAGCCACGCTTTCGCCCCGGAGCGGCGGTGTGGTACCGGTACTGCTGGCGCACCGCCACGAAGTCGCTGCCCCGGATCACCTCGGGGTGGAGTTGCCGGGCGCGGGTGCAGATCTGCGGCCCTTCGATCGAGCGTTTGGGAATGTTGCCGTGATATAGATTGCCGTAGTGATAAACCAGCTCGGGGTCCAACTGGTCGCGATAGGCCTCGTCGCTGCCGGGCTCCATGATCCAGTCCACGATGTCCAGGCCGAAACCGGGATCGCGGAAGCCGGTCTTCTTGTCCAGAAACGATTGGGCCGCCACCCCGCTGACGTAGCCCTTCTTGCGCACCGCCGCCTCCAGTTGCGGCGTACCAAGGCGAATCTCCTCTTCGGTCTCGGTGACCGTGTACTCCGCCGCAGCGGCCGCACATGGGGCTAGCGCAGCGGCCGCCATCCCGGCCAAAGCGGACCAAAGCACACGCGGACGACTTCTCAGGGTTCCCATGGCACGTACCCAACGGCAACCAGGGCGCAACACTTGGGACGAAAAACGCCCTTCTAGTGTAGGGCCCCGCCCGGCACCGGGGCAAGTCCATGTAGGGTGCGTGCTCGGCACGCGCCCAGCGAATGCCGAATGTCGAATGTCGAAAGACAAATGACGAATGTCGAAGGAAGCACCAATGCCCAAGTACCAATGCCCAAAACCCAATGGCTGGGCCTGTCACAAGAACGAGCCGCCAGTTCCACCCCGGCGGTGCAAGGGCGTAGCCCATCGGCTTCGCCGTTGGTCATTGGTGCTTGGTCATTGGTCATTGGTCATTGATAGTTGGTAGTTGGTCATTCGTCATTCGACATTTGTCTTTCGACATTCGTACAAACTGGGTACGTCCCCATTTCGTGTCCCCCGTTTCGTGCCCCATTTATTGCCGGGGCACGATGGTCTGCGTGCGGCGTTCGACCAGGGGCTGGGTTTGGGCCCGCGAGGTCACCTGGGCCTGGACTTCCACCTCGCCCGGCTTCTGGGCCTGGACCTGCACGCGGAACGAAGCGGTTTCGCCTGGCGCAAGGGTCGGGATGGGATCGAAGGACACGGTTTGCCCGTCGAAGTGGGCGCGGATGCCCGCAGGGCCGATGGTCCCCAGGCGCACGGGCAAGAGTTCTGGGGGAAGCAGCACGCGGAGCGTTACCTGTTGCTCGGCGAATTGCGAGCGGTTGGTGACCTGGACCACATAGGAGAACTCGCGGCCTGTGGTGGCGGGGGCGGCCAGGCTGACCACACTCAGACCCAGGCCGCTAGGGCGTGCGGCGGCCGGGGCGCGGATTTCCACGCAGGCTTCGGCCTCGGCCGAATCGCCCTGAAGGCTGGTCACATGCACGCGGTTGCAGGCCCGGGCGGCGGGGCGGGTGGCGGTGCATTCCATCTCCACCATCCGCCGCTGCCCCGGCGCTAGGTCGGCAAGGGTCCATCGCAGGCTGTTCGTATCGGGGTCGAAGCGATGCTCCGGGGTTGCCCGGCTGGGCACCAGGGCTGGATCCAAGCGGCAGGTGATGGTTACATTGGTCATGGCCTGGGTGCCTTGATTTCCGATGACGACCTCGAATCGCACCGGCCGGTTCTGCTCTACCACCCCGCCGGGCACTTCGGGGGTGGCCACGCGAAGCGAAAGGTTGGCTGCGCCTGGCTTGGCCGGGCCTGCGGGCACCGCTTCGGCCGTCACGCACGCCTGGCTACGGGTCGAAGGGCCGGTGGCGGGCACGGCTTCGACGATCATGCACAGCCGGCCAGCGCGGGTGACGCGCAGGCGGACGCCGATCCTGGCGGTCTCGCCCGGAGGCAGATCGGCCCCCAGGGACCGCTGGATGGCGCTGATGCCCAGGTTCTGTTCCACCAAGCCGGGGTCGAACATGGCCTTGACCACGATGCCGTTGGCCGTGGCCGAGGAGCGATTCGTGATGGCGATTTCGTAGGTGATGGTCTCGCCCACACTGGCCCGCTGCGGCCCAAAAAGCTGTACATCCAGCGGGGCTGCGCCGGGCAAGGTGATGGGGGGCGAAACGGCTGGCGGGGCGGGGCCTCCCGGGTAAATGGGCGGGCCGGGCGGCGTGGTCGAGATGCTGGTCGAGGCACAGTCTTTGGCCCGCAAGCCCCCCGCGGCGGCTTCGACGCAGTTGCTGACGCTGCCGGCACGTTGGGCCCGCACGTTCAACTCGATGGCATAGCACTGCATGGGTGCCAAGCGGCTGAGCGTCCAGGTCAATGTCTGGCCGGCGGCTTGCGCAGGGGGCGTGCTGGAAACCAAGGCGAGGCCCTCCGGAAGCGGGTCCACAATCGTGACCGCTTCCAGCGGCAGATCGCCGGGGTTGGAGACTTCGATGCGGTAGGTGAGCACTGCCCCGACCGAGGCCACGGCAGGGCCGGTGACCCGCAGTGCCAGGCCCGGGGCCGACCACGTCTTGCTGGTGGTGCCGCTGCCCACGACGATGCGCCCGCCGGGGGCACTGGCCGGCCGGACGACCTCGATGGCCACGGTACTGGTGCCCGGCACCGGCCGGGGCTGCGAAATCTCTACCGACGCGTGGCCCGCGGCATCGGTTTCCACCTCCAGCGATTGCGCGCCGGCAGGTCCCAATCCTGCCGGCGGCCCGCCCGTGATGGTGTAGCGCACTCGCCAGCCGGGCAGCGGGGCGTGGTCGCTTTGGCGCATCACGGTGGTGGTAAACACGTGGCGCGTCCCCGCCGGATTGATGGCCGGTGGCGGGAATTGCCACTGGGCATCCACCCAATGGATGACGGCAGTCTGGCCGCGGCGTTCCCAATTGGCCACGCCAGGGGCCACGGCGGTTACGTACGTGGTACCCTCGACGGGCGAAGTCACGCTGACCCAGGTCTGGCCGGCGGCGATGGTTACATCGTCATAGGGGTTGGCGGTGCCGCGGGTCAAGCGCATCTGGCGCCGCGAGGTGCTGGTGATGACCAGGGTGGGGCTGATCTTGCGGGGCCAGGTGAGGTCAAACAGCAGGTCCAGGCACTGGGGCGGGTTGAAATCGAGGAACTGCCCCACGCTGCCGGGCGCGATTTGCCAATCGACGCGCTCGTTGGTCCGTAGGAACTGGTCGGCCCCGCGCACGCTGGCCACCAGCACCACCTCGCCTCCGATAGGGGCCACGGTCATCGGCGGGCTGAGGATCAACTCGGCAGGTTCCCAGGGGCGAAGTCCGCTGTCCGCAGGCAGAGCCGGGGACGAGCCTGGCGGGGTGGCCACATCGCCGGGCGCTACGGGGCGGGCGGGCGCATCGGGCGGCAAGAAGAAATGCTCGCCGCTGGGGTCGATCCGCGGCCAGGAGGCGCAGCCAGCCACCAGCATGGCGGCCAGCGCCGCCAGCCCCGCCAACCGCCAATCCCCGCCTTTACGCCTCATGGCCGAGCAAACCTTCCGAGCCGGCCTTAGCTTGCGGAACCCCGCGGGCCGGCACCGCGCCATGCACCCTGCGCTGGGTTCCCTCCGTTGAACCGTAGCACGCATTTCTGGCAACATGAGGCACTTTGGGTGCGCGGGGCGTTGCCCAACCGCATCTGGCGGCCCCCCGGGGCCGCCTAACCGGCACGAACCGGCTTATCCGCCCATCCGGCATGATCGATATGCCCGAGAAAAGACCCCCCTGCGATAGCTCCGCCGCATGGCCGCGGTGCGCTGCGGCATGGGACGCGCGGCTCCGGAAGCGCAGGGCCTGCCGGCCCCACCGGGGGGTTACGCCCCCGGCTCTTGGCTGAGTCGCCCGGCCGATACCCGTCCTGGCCCGTGCCGGCTGGCGCGGAAGGGCTGAACAGGCCCGCTCCTTTCGGGCGCTGGCCGGCCGGTCAGGCGGTGCGGTCCGGCGCCAGGCTGTGCGCTTCCGTCTGGCCCAACACGGCCGGAAGTTCCAGCACGAACCGCGCCCCCTGCCCCACGGCGCTTTGTACCCAAATCTTGCCTCCGTGCTCGTGGAGTATCTTCTGGCTGACAGGCAAGCCCAGCCCTGTCCCCCGGCTTTTCTTGGTCGATACGAAGGGGCTGAACAGCGTGTCCATCTGCTCCGGGGGGATGCCAGGCCCGTTGTCTTCCACAATCACCCGCACCTTGCACTCGCCGGGGGCGTACTCGGTGGCCACCCGGACCACGCCCGGCGCGCTGGCCTCGGCCGCGGCGTCGATGGCGTTGGTGACCACGTTGAGTACCGCCCGGTGGATGCCCTCGGGGTCGAAGACCAGCACCGGCATATCGGGCGCTTGCGTGTATTGGAGCGTCACCTGGCACTCGGCCGCCCGGGCCTGCATCAGTTCCACCACGTCGGCCACCACGCGGTTCATGTCGGCGGGCACCAGGTCCGGCTCACGCTCCTTGCTGAACGTGAGCATGTCCATCACCAGGTTGGAGATCTTGCTCTGGTTCTTCTCGACGATCGCCCAGCCCTTGCGGACCAGGGATTCATCGTGTTCGGCCAGGCCCATCTCGATCAGGTAGCTTCCGCCGCGGATGCCCTGGAGGATGTTCTTGATATGGTGCGAGACCGTGGCGATCGTCTGGCCGATGGCGGCCAGGCGCTCGGCCTGCACCATGGCCGAATAGTACCGCGTGTCCTCCACCGCCAGCGCCGCCTGGTGGGCGATGGCGATCATGAGCTTCAAATGGTCCTCGGTGAACTTGCTGGCGCCTCCTTTGCGGAGCACCTCCTGGGGCGTGGTCGAGGTGTCGATGTAGATCACCCCCACGACATCGTAACGCCCCTGCATGGGAACGCAGATCGCCTCGCGGATGCCGAGCTGGAGGATGCTGGCCGCAGGGTTCCACCGCGTGTCCTCGCGGGCATTGGTGGTCAGCACCCCCTCGTTGCGCTCCAGCACATAGTCGAGGATGGTCTTGCTGATGCTGATCTTCTCGTCGGCCCGAACCCCTTTCCGGGTCCGCCGCACCTTGGGAACCAGCTTCTTGGTTTCCGGATCGATCAGCATGATGCAGCCCCGGTCGGCTTCGACCCATTCGAAGATCAGGTCCATGATCCGCTGCAAGAGCTGATCGATATCCAGCGTGTGGCTGACCGCCAGGGCCGTGCGGTACATCACTTGCAGGTTGCTCCGCGCCTTGGCCAGCCACGAACCCTCGGGCACCTCGGCCTGAAGGTCGAACAGCCGGCTCCCCTCCCGCTGGGGCATCGAGTGCACGATGTGCGACTCATCGCCCTGCTGAAGAGGGGAGGAGATGTCCACCTTGTCGGAAAGGTTCTCCTCCTCCTGCAAGGGCCCCGTAAAGAGCATCAGCGTGCTGCCTACCTGCACCTGATCGCCGCTCTGGAGGCGGTGCTGCTGGACCCGGCGGCCGTTGACGAAAGTGCCGTTGGAGCTGTTCAGGTCGCGGATGGTGTAGGCATTATCGACAAGCCGCAATTCGGCGTGCTGGCGTGAGACCTCGTTATCGTGGAGCTGGATCGCATTGGAAGAGTCGCGGCCCACCCCCAGCACGGGTCCGTTCAGCTCGAACCGAACCCCCTGGTCATTGCCGCGAATCACAAACAGCGAGGCCAAGGCACTGCCTCCCGGGCATGGTCGGCGCCCCGCCGGGTGGGGGCCCAGGACCGGCTCCCGGTCCCCTTAGGCACTGCGGGGGCCACACCCGACCGCAGTCAGCAACTCCTCGATTCTACGAATCAAAGGGCCATAATGATAGGGTTTGGCCACGAAATCACACCCTTCCCCGGATGGGGGAGGACGACGGAAGCTGCCCAAGACCACGATGCGTGGCAGCGGCGGAGGTTTCTCCCTCGATAGGAGGGAGCAAGCCGCATCGGGTGCATCCCCGCTGGCTTCCGCGTCAAGCACCACCAGATCGGGGTTATGCTCTTTCATCATCCGAAGTGCAGGCCGGATGTGTCCGGCGGAAAGGGTACGTACCCCTCGCCGCTCCAAAGCGGTCTTGAGCACCTCGCGTGTTTCCTCCGAGGGGTCCACAATCAATACGCTGGGTGTGGCAACCAAAGCGCAACCCTCCGTGGCAGCGTTTGGCAAGAAAGGGCGGCCGAGCTGTGCCCTCCGTGGCTGCTGGCCCGCCCGATGGGCCGCGGAGAATAGCCACTGCCGCCACCCATGTCAACCCACAAGGTGGGAAATGACACCCGCGGCAGTGCCAAGCCCGGTCGTTCACAACCCTTGACAAGTGCCTCTCCTGCGGTCACCATCGGGGTTGCCGATGGGCTGGCGGGTGCCCTGAAGGCACTGGCGGCTGCCAGAAATGGAACTCGCCCGCCGCTTGGCGGGGTTGGAAGGGGGCAACGTGAGTTCGCAACAGACCCGCGACCCGCATGGCGCACGCGGGGGCGGACCGCCGGGAGGAACGCGGCGGCCTGTAGCCAAAAAGCGAGTGCGTGCAAAGCGCTCACCCGACTTGTTGCGCGAACGCTACGCATGATCGACGTCACCCGGATCTTGCCGAACTTGCTCGTCGGGTCGTGCCCGCAGGGCTTCGAGGACGTCGACCGGCTCAAACGCGATTATGCGGTCACGGCGGTCCTGAATCTCCAGACCGAAGACGACTTCGCCTACTGGGGCATCGCCTGGGAGCAGTTGGAGGAGTACTACCAAGAGCAAGGTATCGAAGTGCGGCGGGTGCCCGTACGGGATTTCGACGCCCAGGACCTCCGGAGGCGACTGCCGGAAACGGCGCAGGCGGTTCATGAACTGATGGAAGCCGGCCACACGGTTTTGGTTCACTGTAGCGCGGGGGTCAACCGCTCGCCGAGCACGGTGATCGCTTATCTGCACTGGTACCGGGAGATGGACTTGAACGAAGCCGTCGAAGCGGTTACTTCGCGGCGGTTGTGCGATCCGGATGTCGGGACGATTCGGCTGGCGGGCCTGGATCGCGACCCGCCGGGCCGCACCCCGGGCTGATCTGCGGCCGTGAAAAAAGGGGCGGGCATAAAGGCCAGCGCCAAAGGCAGCCCGCCTAGTGCGTGGTTGTGGCAGGCGCCGCAGTCGATAGAATGACCAGGGTATGAGCGATGCAAGCCGAGAGCCATTCGAGTACGAAATCGCGTGGGTACCGGTGGGCCCACCAGCCGAGCGGACCCAGCCGGCCAGCGGGCCGAGCCCGCAGGTGGAGCCGCCCCCGCTCCCTGCCGCGCCGGAGGAGCCGGGCCGGGTGGCGCGCGTGCGGCTGCGCTGGCGACTGCCCCTCGTCTTGTTC
>JBBIQF010000154.1:0-13355 GCA_037442445.1 Planctomycetaceae bacterium | reverse complement strand
TATCTGCGGCCGCGAAGCCTGGGGTGCCCGGCCAGCCCGCTGATGGCCATACTGACCGATCCCAAACACCCCAAGAACGCCAAAGACGACCACACCAGGATGCTAACGCCGCGAGAATTGATGGTGCTGGCCCGGTGGGTCGATAGCAACTACCAGTTCTACGGGACATACTTCGGCCGGCAGCACGCGCGGTGGGCCGAGCGGGACCCGGCCAAGCCCGAATACGACCCGGCCGACTTCCGCCGCCGGCCGACGTTTGAAGAAGCCATCAGCTTCTTCGCCCCGCCGTGGCACCGGTAAGGTGCGCGCCTGGCACGCACGTGCCACCAAGCCGGTAGGGTGCGTGCTTTGCACGCACGCGCCCTCAAAATCGAGCCGCCGGGTTCATCCCGGCGGGCATGAAAGACTGGAACTCGCGTAGGTGCAAAGCACGTCGCCTACAAGAACCCAAGAACCACACGATCCCCCGTGGGTGCAAAGCACCCGCCCTACCCTGTGACCGCAACGTATTGGGAGCCCAGCGCATGTTTTGTCGCCGCGTCCTGATGCCCGCCGTCCTGGTCGCCGCCTGCCTGTTGGCCGCAGCCGCGCTGTTGGCCGCCGAATCCGAAGGAGGCTTCGTGCTGATGTTCAACGGCAAGGACCTCAGCGGCTGGGATGGAAAGCCTGGTTGGTGGTATGTCGAGCACGGGGCGATCACCTCGCAAAGCACGCCCGAAAAACCGTGTACCAAGGCGCACTATCTCATCTGGCGGGGCGGCAAGCCCGGCGATTTCGAGTTGCGGCTGTCGTACAAGCTGGTCGGCGGCAACTCGGGTATCCAGTTCCGCAGCCGGGAACTGCCCGATTGGGACACCTCCGGCTACCAGGCCGATATGGAAGCCGGCCCCCAATGGACCGGCTGCCTGTTCGAGCATGAGCGGGGCGGTGTGGCGATGCGCGGCCAGAAGGTGGTGATCGATGAAGATGGCCGGAAGACGATCACCCCCATCGGCGATCCCGCCGAGTTGCTCAAGCACGTCAAGCCCAACGACTGGAACCAGTACCGCATTATTGCCCGCGGGCCGGAGATCACGCTGGAGATCAACGGCGTGGTGATGGCCCAGGCCGTGGACCGGCAGAAGGGCAAGGCGGCGCGGTCGGGCATCATTGCGCTTCAGATGCACCCCGGCCCGCCCATGAAAGTCCAATTCAAGGACCTGCGGATCAAGATCCTGGACGCCCGCTGAGCGGCACCGCGGCCCGGCGGCCGGTTCCGCAGGGTGCCGCGCCGCCGTGGGGCAGCGACGCGCTGGCGTGGCGGGGTGCAGGTGCCCCAATCGATACCCGAAAGTGGCGTATGCCCTGGAGTTGCGTGATGAAAGCCCGGTGTGTGTGGTTGTTAGCTTGGGCGATGGTGTTGGACGCGGCGCTGCCAACGGTTTGGGGAGCCGGCTGGCCACCGGTGCCCCCGGAAGTCGAGCAGGCCATGTTCCGGCAGCTCGATGCCCCGCTATTGTTCGTCAAGCGGCACTCGTACACGGGCATCCACATCTACGATACGTTTTACAAGTGGCCGCCCGGCGGCGGGGGCATCTACATTCTGGAGAATTCTTCGGCACCGCGCTCGCAGTGGCGCATCCGCCCGGTCATCGACCCCACCACGCCCGAAACGCTGGGCGAGGGCGTTTACACCCACCCGGAATTGTCGTGGGATGCCAAGCGCCTGCTCTTCTGTTTCAAGGGCGAGCCGGAGGGCAGCACCAGCATCTACGAGATCGGCATCGATGGCAGGGGATTGCGGCGCTTGACCGACCCCACGCCGACCTGCGGCTGCTATAAAGGCTCGCACGGTGGCCAGCACGACATTGCCCCAGCCTATTTGCCCGACGGGCGCATCGTGTTCTTGTCCACGCGGCCGAGCGGCCTGGTGCCCTGCAACAACACGGGGGTGGCCATCCTGCACGTGATGAACGCCGACGGGTCGGACATCCACCCCATCTCGGTCAACAACGTCAACGAGTTCGATCCGGCGGTGCTCCCCGATGGCCGGATATTGTTCGGCCGCTGGGAATATGTGGACAAGAACGCGCTGACGATCCAGTCGCTGTGGTCGGTCAACCCGGACGGCACGCAGGAGACGGCGGT
Organism: Planctomycetaceae bacterium; assembly: GCA_037442445.1. Taxonomy (GTDB): domain Bacteria; phylum Planctomycetota; class Planctomycetia; order Pirellulales; family Thermoguttaceae; genus JANLFZ01. Next base: position 11,228 of record JBBIQF010000154.1, on the reverse strand, counting down.
ATTTGCCAACAACATGGTGTTTCCCGAGGCCATCCTGGATGCCCGGCCGGTGCCCGGCACGCACCTCATCGTCGGCACATTCGCCAAGCACAATGCCCCGCCGCGGGGCTCCATCGCCTTGATCGACCCGCGCGTGGGGAAGAACGATCCGCGGGCCATCCTCAACCTCGAGCATCCCGACAACCCCACCTGCGATACCGGCGACTCGTGCGAGCCCTGGCCGGTGTCGCCCGAGTTGTTCCTGTATAGCGGCCGGCCCCCGGGCAGCAAGCGGAACGTGATTGCGCTGATGGACCGCCAGGGGCAGCGCGTGATGGTGCTTTCCGACCCGGACATCTGCCTGCACTCGCCGATGCTGGTGAAGCCCCGGCCGGTGCCCCCCGCGCTGGCCGTAACCACCGACCGCCGCGCCACCACCGGCCGGTTCTTCGTCCAGGACATTTACCAGGGCCTTCCGGGCGTGCGGCGGGGCGAGGTGAAGCGGTTGCGGGTCATCGAGGAGACCTCGCGCATTAGCCCCACCACGATGGGCGGGAGCCCCTATAACCAGACCTTCCTGGTCAGCGCTGCCTTGGCCTTCAGCGTGAAGATCTACCTGGGCACGGTCCCGGTGGAGGAGGACGGGTCGGCCTATTTCGAGGTGCCCGCCGGCCGGGCCGTGTACTTCCAAGCCCTCGATGCCGAAGGCCGGCTGGTCCAGAGCATGAGGACCTTTGTCCAAGCCGCCCCGGGGACTACCCGCTCGTGCATCGGCTGCCACGAGCGCAAGTTCAGCGCCCCGGCCACCACCGGGCTCCGCGAGGTGCTGGGCCGCACGCCCAGCCCACTGGAGCCCGAGTCGTGGGGCAGCGGCTTCCTCGATTATCCCACCATGGTGCAGCCCATTCTCGATAGGCATTGCGTCCGCTGCCACGGCGGGCCGGAGGGAATCGCTGGCGGGCTGGACCTTTCGGGCGGCTGGACCGAGCACTTCAACATCAGCTACGAGAACCTGGCCAACCGCCGCCAGACGCAGTTGGAGGCCTATTGGATTGCAGGCATCGACTGCATGAACGGGACGGCGCTATGGTCGGCGCAACTTTTCCCGCCCCGCCGCCACGGCTCCGGCGCCGCCCCTTTAGCCAAGCTCTTGGTCGAGGGGCACGAAGGCCGCATCCCCGAACTCTCGCGCAAAGAGCGCGACTTGCTGTTGGCCTGGATCGACAGCAACGGCCTGTACCACGGCACGTGGGATTACAATGCCAACGGCTGCGCCATCCGGCAGTGGAACGCCATCCGCCAGGCGCTGGTGGACCGCATGGCACAAGCGGGCTGCCTGAGGTGCCATGGCCGGCAAGGGAGGATCCTGTTTTTCGAGAACGATTGGATCAATCTGAAGGACCCGGAGTACAGTTGCATCCTTCGGGCCCCGCTGCCGGCCGGCGCCCCGGGGTACGGGTTGGGGTTGTGCCGCAACCGGCCGGTCGACCCGCGGCGCCAGCGGATCCACCTGTTGTGGAACGGCTATGCGCCCGCCGTGCAGCCCCCCGAGGCCTTCCCGCGCCATCCCATCGTGCCGCCGGACCCCAGCGGGCCGCCGGCCATCTCCTTCGCCTCGACCGACGACCCGCACTACCAGGCCATGCTGGCCATCATTCGCGACGCCCGCGATCAGGTGCTGGCCACCCCGCGGATCGACATGCCCGCTGCCGAACGGATTGCCGGCCAGTGCCGGCAGTTCATCCCGCCGCCGGTCCCGCCCACCGCCCCGCCGCTGGAAGCCCGCCTTGGGCCCGACGGCATCGTCGAGCTGGCCTGGGAACGCTCGGCACGCACCATCGGCCTGGAGGCAGAAGTGCACCGCGGCGACCAGGCCGGCTTCACGCCCACCGAAAAGACCCTGCTGGTCCGCACCCAGTTGGGGCAGCACAGCGATCCGGCCACGCCCGAAGGGACGCATTTCTATGCGTTGCTCATGGTAGGTCCCAACGGCCGGAGCAAACCCTCGTATGCCGAGGTCACGGTGCCCGCCCCTCCGCGCCCGCCAGCCCCGCTGGGACTGCGTGCCCAGCCCGTCTCGGGGGCGGTCCGGCTGGTGTGGAATGCCCCCCGGCCGGGACTGGCCGGCTATCACGTGTTCCGCGCCACACCGGGCCAGGCCGACTGGAAGCGCCTCACCGCCCGGCCGATCGCGCGCCCCATGTTCACGGACACCGCCGCCGAGGTGGGTAAGACCTACGCCTATGCCGTGCAAGCCGTGAGCATCCGCGGGGCGCAAAGCGAGCTTTCGGCGCCGGCCCATGCCGCGGCCATCCTCATCCGGCCGCCGGTCTTCGCCGCCGAGTTCCAAAGCGCACCCCGCGGCCGGCTTCACGGCGGGGCGACGCTGGAGGGCACGGTGCACGGCCCGGCCAGGATCGCCGACGGCCAACTCGACCTGCGCCAAGGGGGCTACCTCAGTTATCCGCATGACGAGCGGTTCGACCTGGGCCAGCCGTTGACCGTCGAGTGCCGCGTCTGGTTCGACCAGCCCGGCGTGATGCCGGTGATCGTAAGCTGCGGGGCCTGGCAACAGGCCGGCTGGTTCCTCCAGCGGATCGGCAACACGTTCCGCTGGCACGTGGGGGGCATCGATTGCGATGGCGGCCAGCCCGCCCTGGGCCGGTGGGTCCACCTGGCAGGCGTGTACGATGGCCGGACCGCCCGCCTGTTCGTCGACGGCAAACTGGTGGCGGAAAAGTCGGGCGATTTCAACCCCGCGCCGTGGCTTGGCCCGCTGTGCATCGGGCAGTACTCGGCGCAGCCGGCGCCGGAGTACCAGGTCCACGGCCGGGTGGCGGATGTCAAACTCTACCACCGTGCCGCCACGCCCGAGTAACCGGCCCACAACGGGCCGCCGAGTGCTTGCGGGGCCCAATCGCCCTGCGATCGTTCGGCGCCGCAGGCTGTGCCGCTTGGTTTGCACGCTATTGTCCAGTGCCCCTTTTTTCGCCCTCACGCGAAAGCGGTTTTGCAGGAGCTTGTTATGAATAGCCCGTCCGGCCCAGCCAGTCCCGTTGCGCACGCTGGCACCACCCATGCCGCGGGCAGCCGGGGCTACCTGGTGCTGATCTGCCTGGTGGCGGCCTTTAGCGGCCTGCTGTTCGGCTTCGACACCGGTGTCATCTCCGGGGCCGTGGGGATGCTCCGCGAACAGTTCAACCTTTCCGAACAGCTCGAAGGGGTGACGGTGACGGCCGTGCTGTTGGGCTGCCTGTTGGGGGTGAGCCTGGCAGGGCCGCTCAGCGACCGCTTCGGCCGGAAGATCACGCTGCTGCTATCGGCGGTGCTGTTCGTGTTTTTGGCCACGGCGGCGGCCATGACCCCCACCTCCCCCTCGTGGTACACCCAGGTCACGGCGGGGCTGATCCAGTGGACCCTCGGCCAGCGGCCGGCGGCCGAGATCGCGGGGCTCATCAACGCCCGGCTGATTGGGGGCATGGGTATCGGCGTGGCCTCGATGCTGGCCCCGTTGTACATCGCCGAGATCGCCCCGCCGCAGGTCCGCGGCCGGCTCATCGCGCTGTACCAGTTCGCCATCACGGTGGGCATCCTGGTGACCTACTTCAGCAATGCCCTGCTGGCCGGCCTGGCGCCTCAAGCCGCTTCGTGGTTTGCCCAAGAGGGGTGGCGGCAGATGTTCGGCGCGGAAGTATGGCGGGGCATGTTCCTGGTGGGCGTGGTTCCGGCGGTGGTGTTCCTGCTGCTTTTGGTGCTGGTGCCGGAAAGCCCGCGGTGGCTGACCAAGCAGGGGCACGAGGCCCGGGCCGAGGCCATCCTGGCGCGGGTGGCGGGCCCGGAGCAAGCGGCCCGCGAAATGGCCGAAATCCGCCAGACCATCGCCCAGGAGAGCGGCTCGCTGGGCCAGTTGTTTCGCCCCGGAATGCGGATTCGCCTGCTCATCGGCCTGTTGCTCCCCTTCTTTTCGCAGATCGTGGGGATCAACGCCATCATTTACTACGGCCCGCGGATCATCGAGGCCGCCGGCTGGGGACGCCACGATGCTTTAGGCACTCAGGTGCTCTTCGGCATGGTCAACGTGCTCTTCACCCTGGTGGCCATCTGGAAGGTGGACCAGCTTGGGCGCCGGCCGCTGCTGTTGGCGGGTATTGCGGGCACCGGGCTGGCCATGGCCCTGTGCGGCCTGTTGTTTTACCTGGGCATGGGCAAAAGCCCTTTGCTGGTGCTGCTGTGCGCCGTGTATCTGGCGTGCTTTTCGTTCTCCTATGGGCCGGTGTGCTGGATCATCGTCTCGGAGATTTTCCCCACGCGGATTCGCGGCCGGGCCGTGGCTTTGTCGATCTTCTCGCTCTGGACCGGGTGCATCCTGGTGTCGCTTACGTTTCCTTGGCTGCTCAAGCACGTGGAGCCGGCCAAGACGTTCTGGCTGTACGCCTTGACGGCGCCGGTGGCGTTCGTGTTCGTGTACTTCCTGGTGCCCGAGACCAAGGGCCGCACCCTGGAGCAGATCGAAGCCCGGTTCGCCCATTGAATTGCCGGGTATGGGGCAAGGGCTGGCGTGGGGCCGGCCGCTGGCCGCTGGGGGTGCTGGCCAAAGGCGATTGGCCGCGCAGGAATGCCGAGTTCCCAGCCGGGCGGGTGCCGGAGTGCGCCGGGGTGCGCCGCCACGCCAGGACGCGTCCTGCCCAGGGCCTGCGATCGCGCGATGCCGGGTGACTTGGGCGGTGCGGGGTGGCTTACTTGTCGGCGGGGCCGGTGGGCCTCTACAATAACGCCAATACATGTTCCATGGCGAGCGGTTGCGCCCGCGGTCCGACGGCGGAAGGAGCGGCATTGGCTGGTGCAGAGAAGGTGTACATTGTAGGAATCGGCGACGACGGTCTGGACGGCCTGACCGCCGCGGCGCGCAAACTGGTCGAACAGGCCGAGGTGCTTTTGGGCGAACCGCACGTGCTGGCCCATGTGGCCGCCCTTGGCGCCCAGCGCCTGGCCCTGGGGCCGGACGTGTCCGAAGCCGTCCGCCACATCGAGGCGGCGCCGGGCAAGCGGATCGTGGTGCTGGTGGCCGGCGACCCGCTTTTCTACGGCGTGGCCCGGTATCTGTGCGATCGCCTGGGCAAGGATCGCTTCGAGGTCGTGCCGCATGTCAGCGCCATGCAGTTGGCCTTTGCCCGGGTCAAGGAAAGCTGGGAGGATGCGTTTCTGGCCAATCTGGCGGGCCACAGCCTGGAGGTGCTTGTGGAGCCGATCCGTTCGGCGGAGAAGGTGGGGCTATTTACCAGCGAGGACTGGCCCCCGGCGGCGGTCGCCCGGACCCTGCTGGACGCGGGGATCGACTACTTCACGGCCTACGTGTGCGAGAACCTGGGTTCGCCCGACGAGCGGGTCACGCGGGGCGAGTTGTCCGAGATCGCCACGCAGTCGTTTGCGCCCATGAACGTGATGATTCTGGTGCGCAAGCCCCACGTGCCCGATCGGCCCAATGACGCCATCGGCCGGCGGCTGTTCGGCAACCCGGACGAAGCGTTTTTGCAGTCGCGGCCCAAGCGGGGGTTGCTGACCCCGGCGGAGATTCGGGCCATTGCCCTGGCCGAATTGGACCTGGGGCCGGCCAGCGTGGTGTGGGACGTCGGGGCGGGGAGCGGCTCGGTGGCCATCGAGGCAGCCCAGATTGCGCGCCAAGGCACGGTATATGCTATCGAAATGGACTCGGAGGACCACCAGTTGATTGTGGAGAACGCCCGCCGGTTCGGCGTGACCAATCTGGTGCCGGTGCTGGGCCGGGCCCCCGAGGCCTGGCAGCCCCTCCCTGTGCCCGACGCGGTGTTCGTCGGCGGCAGCGGCCGCGGCATCTGCCGGCTGGTCGAGGCGGCGTTCGAGCGGCTGCGCCCAGGGGGCCGGCTGGTCGCCACCATGGGCAGCATCGACAATCTGGCCGAAACCCATCACACCCTCCACCGCCATGTGCCCCACGTCAAGGTGTGGATGCTGCACTTCGCCCGCGGAAGCTACCAACTGGAGCGCATCCGCTTCACCTCGCTGAATCCCACCTTCCTGGTCTCCGTGGTGAAGCCCTGATGGAAGAAGCAGCGTTGGATTGCATCGCCGTCGGCGCCCATCCGGATGATGTCGAAATCGGTTGTGGAGGGACGCTGGCCCGGCTGGTCCAGCAAGGCTACCGGGTGGGCATCGTGGACCTGACCAATGGAGAGCCGACGCCAGGCTCTCCGGGGCCCGAAGTGCGGCTGGCCGAGGCCCAACAAGCCGCCCAAACCCTCGGCGTCCACACCCGCATCACCCTGGACCTGCCCAACCGGCGGCTCATGGATACCATCGAAGCCCGGGTGGCGCTGGCCAAGGTGTTTCGCCGCTATCGGCCGCGACTGGTCATCGCCCTGGGCGGCAAGACCCCCCTGGGCTCGCCCGACCATTACCAGGCCATGCTCATCGCCGAAGCCGCGGTCTTCTACACCAAACTGACCAAGTGGGACGACGAGTTCGATAACCTGCCCCCCTGCCCGGCACCGGCACTGTTGTACTACTTCCTGGCCCTGCGGTCGCTTTGGACCCCGCCCGGCCATTGTGTGGTGGTCGATATCAGCCAGACGCTGGAGACGAAACTGGCGGCCGTGGGATGCTACCGGACGCAGTTCGGCCAGCGCATGGAAATCCTGGACCGCATCCGGGCGCTGTGCCAGCAGCAGGGGCAGGCGGCCGGTTTCGCGGCTGGCGAGGTGCTGGCCAGCCCCCTGGCCCTGGGCACCCGCGACCTCATGAGCCTGGTGTGTGGCTAGGCGCGTCGGGGGTTTGCTTGCAACCACGCGGTTGCTGCCGTGCACGGTTCTGTGGCGTGCGTGCATAGCACGCACCCTACAGGCTATAGCGTGTAGTGCGGCACCTTGAGCGTCTCGCCATCCTTCAGTGCCGACTGGTGGGCCACGATACCGGGCACGGTCATGTGCAACGCGGCCACGATATCGACCAGCGGCTTGCGGTCCAGGAGGATGGCCGTAACGAAATCGTGCATCAAGTAGCCGTGCGACCCGCCGTGCCCGCCAGGGGCTACGCTGGGCGGCAGAGGCGGCCGGTCCAAGGGCGGGAGGTTCTTTTCCAAGCCCTGGTATTGGCCATCGAAGGAACCCCGCTCGCCCCGCACCCGGCCCCGCTCGCCCTCCAGGCCGGGCGTATCCCAACTGACCGCCATGCGCGAGCTGCCCCCCTCGCTGGTCTTCAACAGGGCGATTTCCGTGCCGAAGGGGTTCTGATAGCGGTTGTTGCCGGGCTGGCAGTGCTCGACCCGGCCGCGGAAACCCAGGCACGCCACCTGGGTGTAATAGCCCCTGCTTACACCCACGTAGTAGGCGGTGGAATGCGTGGGATACCATTGCGGCGGCAGGCCCACACGCCAGCCGCGATACGAGTCGATGGGCGTGGGGCAATAGTGGTAGTATTCGCCCTCGGAGTACACCAGCTTGCCGAAACCGCCGGCCTGGTAGATTTGGCGCATGGCGTGGCAGTCCTCATGGAAGCAGGAGGTTTCGAACATGGCGTACTTCCGGCCCGAGGCCTTCACCGCCTCCAGCAGCCGCTCGGCATCCTCCAGCGAGCCGAACACCGCCGGCACTGCCGACGCCACGTGCTTGCCATGCTTGAGCACCTCGATCGCGTGCCGGGCATGGCTGGGGGCATCGGTGGCCACGAACACCGCCTCGATCCGGTCGTCCTTGACCAACTCTTCCAGCGAAGGATAGGTCTTGGAGCAGCGGCAGGCCTTGGCCAGGGCCTGGCAACGCTCGGGGATCAAATCGCTGACCGCCACCACCTCGACGTTTGGATGATCCTGGAACCCGAAGGCCGCCCCGAACCGGCACACCCCGTAGCCCACGATGCCGACGCGGACCTTGCGCTCCGAGATGGGCTGCCAGGCTGGCGCCGGCTTGGGTTTGGCAGAAGGTTTACCCGGCGTCTGCGCCGCGCCGGCCGACCCCACACCCATGGCCGCAGCCGCCGTACTGAGGATTCCCAAGAACTCCCGTCGTGTCGCTGTGTGCTTCATGGCAACGAACCCTCTGTTGGTCCAATCAAGATGCCCACTGCGCCCAGGCACCGAGAACGAGTCTAGCCGGCCGGAGTTGCGATGTCCACCGGCAGCCCAACAGCCCAGCGATTCCGCAACTTGCCTCGTGTGAGGAGGGACGGAACCGATGAAAGGTGCTGTTGGGCCGGGGTTTAGGAGTGGGTGGGCTGGCGCGATTGGGCGAAAGCAGATTCGGGCCGCGTTTTTGGGGCCGATTCGGCCGCAGGGAGGGGGATTCCCCGCGACGCCGCCGGGCGTCTTGGGCGCAGAAGGGGAGCCAAAAACAGGACACACCGCCTTGGCCTCGCGCGACGGGCCGCGGGCAAGTTGGCTGCACCGCCTCGCATTGACAAGAGAGGGGGATGGCGTACAATCGGGCGGCAGATTGACGCAGGCGGGTGGAACTCCGCGCGGCGGGGCGTTTTCGGCTCCATAGGCTGCGGTGTGGGCACGCCGTCCTGCTTCGATACCCTTCGGCCCGAACGCGTGCTCCGCAGGTCGGGAGTCGTTGCTGCGGGGCGTTCAAAACACGAACTGTTTGAGGTGGCAAGGCCATGGCCATCTTTCCTCTGGTGTTGAGCCTTGTCCTGTCGGCTCAGCCGAACACGGAAGTCCAAGACCCGCCCGTCCGCTTGGTGCCTGGCGTGGGGCAGGCGTCTTCTGGCGAGAAGGCATCCGCCCCAAGCGGTCTTGGGGGCACGAGTCTTGGAGGCACAAGCGCAGCGGCTGCGGGCACGAGCAAAGCCACGGGGCCAGGTACCGGAGACCGCCCAAGCGCGCAAGCGGCGCCGGCAGGAGAGGCCGGGGGCCAAGGGCCCTCGGGGACCACCGGAGGGATGACTCGCGGAGGGGCGCCTGGAGGACCGAGCGGTGCTGCTGGGTCTGCGCTGGCGCCGCCAGCGGGGTCCGCCGGTGGCGGTGCGTGGCCCTCGTCGGCTCCGCAAGGTAGCTCGGACCGGCTGGTGCCCCCCGGGGGGTTTCCCGGCGCCGGGGTGGGTGCAGGGCCAGGGGCATGGCCGCCAGCAACGAGTGGTCCAGGCACGGGTGCCGCGTCTGCGAACGCGGCCAGCGGGGGGGTCCCCGGCGCCACGGGGCTGGCCCAGCCTGGCTCGGCCTCTGGCCAGACAACGCCGGCAGCCACGGTCCCTCCGCGCACGGCACCGGGCCGCGTGTCGCCCGCGGCCATGCTGGCCGAACTGCTTGCGCTGCCCCAATCGTCGGCCGTGACGGGCCGGCCGGTAACGCTGCTGGAAGCATTAAGTGCCGCCCGGGATGCCGGTCGGCAAGCCGAGGTGGTGCATGCGTATTGGCGTCTGACCGAGGCGTTGGGTGTGTACCGGGCGGCGTTTGATGGGATGAGGCGGTTATCGTTTCAGGTTCGGCCGGAGGACGCGCCCATGTTGCGCGCAGCGCAAGCGGCGGCGCAGGCATCGGTCGAAATAGCGGCGGCCGGGGCCACGGGTGCCCAGCACGAACTGGGCGAGGCGGCGTTGTTGCCCGTCGGGTCGGGGCCGCCGTTGCCTGCAGATTCGCCGCATGTGGGGGCTTACCGCACGGGCTTTGACGAGGTTTTCGCGCTGCGCGGTGTGCAGCCGCGGGCGCGGCTCATTCACCGCATTTTGCCGCTGCGCCGCCAAGCCATCGAAGCCCGGGCGGCAGCGGTCCAGGCGGCCGACGATGCCCTCCAGGCCGCTGCCGAGGCGTACACCGCAGGCCGCGTGGACCTGGCCGCTGTGCTGGCCGCGGTGGACCATTGGACCAACCAGCGCAAGGCGCTGGTGGCGGCGGTCTGCCAATACAATCACGACATCGCCGATTATGTGTTGGCGGTGGCCGGCCCGCTCATCCCCAGCCAGTCGCTGGTATCGATGCTGATTTTGCCCGCAGCCCGTGGGGGCCCATCTTCGGCGCAGCCGGCCAGCCCGGCGGGCCAGGGGCGTCCGGGCGCTAGCGGCGCTTCGTCGGGGCCGGCCACCAGCGGGGTGATCCCCGCTACAGCGCTGGAGCCCGCTCCGGACCCAAATCTCTCGCAGCCGGCCGGTTCCTCGGGGCCCTCGGGCGCCGGACAGATACCGGCGTGGGGCATTCCGGTCGAGAAACCCGGCAGTTCCACCCCGCCCCCGGGGCTGTCGCCTCCGCGGGGCAATGAGCCGACCTTGGCCCCGCCTGCCGGTTCGCAAAAGCCGGCAGCCGCCGATTCGGTCTCTCCGCCGGCTCCCATGGAGCGTATTGTGCGGCGGCTGGAGGCGGAACCTTCGAATTCTTCGGCAGCGATGGCGATGTTTGCGGGCCTGGCCGATGCCAGCCCGGCCATCCAGGCCAAACAACTCAGCCGGGTGCTGCACGGCGTTTCGACCGGGGCGCAGGAACAGGTTCGGCCGGTCGAATTGGGCGAGCTGTTGCGCAGCTATCTGGCGGCCGATCGCCGCGGGCTGATCCACGCCTACTGGCAAACGGCCTGCCGCGCTGCCCAGTATCAGGCCCTGGTGCGGCAAGGCGAACTGTTGGAAGCGCTGGTGCCGGCGGCCGTGGAGCGCCGCAAACTGCCTTCGGGGGCGCGGGAACTGCTCGAGGTTCGGACCCGGCAGCTCCAGACCGACGCGGAGCAAACCGAGGCCAAATCGCGGCTCTTGGCTGCCCAATTCGAATTGACCGAGCGGTCGGGCCGGCCCCTGGAGTCGCTGTGGCTGTTGCCGGTGACGCCGCCGCATGTCGGGCCGTACCAGCTCCAGCTCGATTCGCAGCCGCCGGAAGTGGCCAACACCTGGGCGATCCGGCGGCTGGCGGCTGGCGTGTCGGCCCAGTATGCGTGTGTCCAGCGGCAGGCCGCGGCGGTCGTAACCGCCGATCTGGCCCGGGCCGAGGCCACCGCCGCTTACCTCCGCGGCACAGGACGTATCGAGGAGGTGCTGGCAGCCATCGACGCCTGCACCCGCCAGACGCAGACCTTTCTCGAAACGGTGGCCCAGTATAACCGGGCGATTGCCGATTACGCCCTGGCGGTGGTGCCCCCGACCCTGGCGGGCGAGCAGTTGCTTCGCACGCTGGTGGTCGTGAAATAGGCCAGCCCCTGCCGGCCCGCAGCGGGTCTAGCGTAACCGTCCACGGCCCGGGACCTTACCGGGCAACACGCAATGCCTCGGCCACGACAGAGCGTGGCCCTCCACCCTGG
>JBBIQF010000153.1:0-13356 GCA_037442445.1 Planctomycetaceae bacterium | reverse complement strand
CCGTCAAGCCGCGGGGCAAGCCGCAACGCCTCGGCCACGACGGAGCGTGGCCCTCCAAGGGAGCGTGGCCCTCCAGCGGCGCGGGTCAGTCGGTCCGGCGGCGCTTGCGTTTGCGGCGATCGCCTCTCTTGCGGCGCTCGGCTCGCCGGCGTTCCTCCAGGGGCAGGGCCTCTAGCGGCGTGCCCGGTTTGAGGGCCCCTAGCGGCCCCACGTCCACGGTGCGGCGGTCGGTGCGGGTGCGCCGCTCTTTCTTGCGGCGGTCGGGTTGCTGGCGTTTTTCGACCAGATGTTGCAACTCGGGCGGCAAAGGCAACAGGTCGCTCATTGCGGGCTCCTTGAAGAGGAAGAGAGGGTTTCCGCGGCCTGGTGGGCCTGCCCGGCGGAACCCGGTGCCGTGTTGCCCAGCGGGGCGTAATACGGATCGGCCTCGCCGCAGGCCGAGCCGCCGCCCTCCAGGCACTCGGCGCAACCGGCGGCGCACCGTTGGTGCCGGGCCTTGATGGCAGGGATGTCGCGGAGCCGGGCGGGGTTCTCCAGGGCATCGGGCAGCCGGCCATCCCAGGGCCGCGGCACACGCTCCAGGTTGCGGTCCAAGAGCCGGGTTTCGGCCTGTTGGACCTCCTGGGCGTGCCGGTCGTCGCAGGCCAGCGTGCCGGGAACCACGCGGGGGATGAGGGTGATGATGATTTCTTCACGCTTCTTGGCCACTTCGCGGCGGCGGAACAGCTTGCCCACCAGGTACAGGTCGCCGAAAAACGGGACCTTGGATTGGGTTTCCACATCGGTGTCGCGGAGCAGGCCACCGATGACCATCCCCCGGCCGTCGGGCAGCATGATGTCGGTCTGGACCTCCGTGGTCTTCTTGCTGGGCAGGCCATCCTGCACCTGGCCGTCGGAAACCTCCGGCTTGACGTGCATCAGCACCTGCCCGTTGCGGCTGATGCGTGGGGTGACGGTCAACAGCACGCCGGTATCCAGAAAGTTGATGCTTTCCATGGCGCTGGTTTCGGTGGTGGTAACCACGCGGTAGCCGTCCTGGCGCCCGATCTGGATCTTGGCCTCCTGGCCGTTGAGCACCAGCACCTTGGGCGAGGCCAGCGTCTTGGCCTGGCTTTGGGTCCGCAGGGCCTCGATCAACAGGTCCAGGTCGCTGCCGTCGAAGGTGAAAAAGAACGCCTGCGGGGCGGCCGGGTTGGCGAAACCCTGGGCGTAAATCTTCATGTCGTGGTGCAGGACCTTGAACAACGCCGTGAGGTCCACGCCGCAGCGGTCGGTGGCATCGAGGGTGATGGCCAGCACGTGGGCCTCGATCAGCACTTGGCGCGGCGGCTGGTCGACCTGTTCGATGTAGGCGGCGATGGTTTGGAGATAGTTTGGCAAGTCCTCGACGACCACCAGTTCCTGCGTTTGGCGGTTGTCGGTGTTTTTGGCCACGGTGGTAAACACCTGCCCCACGGGCGACATCATCCCCTTGACGGCTTTTTCCACGTCGGCGGCGGCGGCGAAATCCAGGCGGAATACGCGGACCTGCCGCCCTTGGACCGCGGGCGGCAATTTGGTGCGGTCGGTGGTGCTCGTTACATAGATCACGCCGTCTTGGAGGACCCATGTACACCCGGCGATGGAAAGCACGGCATCCAGCACCGTTTGCAGCGGTACTTTGTCGAGCGTCACCGTGATGCTGGCCCGCAGGTTCTCGGTGCAGACGATATTCAAGTTCTGCTGGCGCGCCAGGGCCATCAGCACCTCGCCCAATGGCGCGTTGTGGGTCACGAGCGAAATCAATCCGTCGCTCTGCCGGAGGGTTACGCGCTCGGCAGGGGGCATGCCGGCCAGGGGGATTTTCACTCCGCCAGGCGCCAGGGGGGCGCTAGGCGCGGGGGGCTTTTCAGAGGCGGGAGCCGCCGGACCCAGCGGCGGAGCTTGGGCTGCCGGACCGCGGGGCGGCGTGGCAGGCTCTGCCTGGGCTTCGGCCGGCTTGGGGCTCTTTAGCACCGGGAGCTTCAGGCGAGGCCTGGCCGGCGAAGTCGGAATGGCTTCGGGAGCCGCAGCGGCGGGGCTGTCGGCCGAGCCAGCCACGCCCGGGGGCAGCGGAGGGGCTTCGGCAGCTTCGGCCTGGGGGGCTGCCACCGCCGCGGGCTCGGCCAGGCTGGGGTCGGCTTCCTCGGACACCTCGACCCAAGAAACTCTGCGTGCCACAGCGTCTTGCCCTGGGCGCAAGGAATCGCCTGCTCCGAGCGGTGCCAGTATCGCGGGTTGTGCCTCGGGGAGCTCGGCACGCAGCGCTAGCGGCGGCGCATCCTCGCTGGGGGGCAGGAACGAAGGAGCTGCTACCGGCTCGGGCGGCTGGGGCGGCAACTCGGCCGGCGGGCCACCGGGGGCCACTTCTGGCGCCCGCGGCACACCGGCCACCGGCCCGGCGCAGGGGGCCGCGTCTTGCTTCTGGGCCACCAGCCCCGCGCCCACCAGGCCCAAGAGGGTGGCCGTAACGATAACTCCGTATCTGGCCACCCGGGTCCGGCGACTCGTGCGAGGGTGAAGAACGGTTGCCTTCGTGGCGGATCTCATGGCTGGTCCTCGTGACCTTTTTCCGCGGCGGCCGGCTTGACGACGACCCCATCGGGTTCGATGGCCACCACGCGGAATCCGTCGATTTCATCGCCCACCCGGATCACGCGCCGCCCGACGATGGCCAGGGCCCCTTGGGGGCCGCGCAACACGGCGGTGGTGCCGGTTTTTCGCAGCGCGGCCAAGGCCTGCTCGTGCCGGGCCTTGCGCTGGGCGGAATCCTGCGGCGGCTTGGTTTTCGCCGCGGCTTTGGGCATTGGCTCCGCGGTTGCCGGCGGGGCGGGGAAAGGCTGGAAGGGGTCGTAGGCCGCCGCCTCGGCAAGGGTGAAGCTCGGCCAGGGCGGCGAAGGGGGTTGCCCGGCCGGTTTGCCAGGCCCGCCGGGCGCAGAGCCGGTGGCGGCGGCACGGCCAGGCGCGGCCGCAGGGCCCGATTGCGGTGCGACAAGCTTTTCGCCCTGCTCCGACCCGCCGAGTTGCAGCCATATCACGCCCACCAGCACCGCCGCCAAAAGGCCGATGATGGCCCATTGGCGGGGCGTAACCGCAGGGGTCGGGTTGTGGCGGGAGTGGATCATGGCTTCTTTGGCCGGCCGGCCTTTCGATTCAGGCCCGGCACGTTACCGGTTCGATGGGGACGCTTTGGTCTCAGGTCTCTCGGGGCGACGGGGACGGCGATGGGGACTTGGGGGTTGCTTGGGCGGCTTGCGGCTTGGGTTCGAGTTTGAAAAACACGGTCATCGACAGCGTGATGGGGTACCCCCCTGGCTGGCGCGAGGAAGCGATTTCCAGATGGTTGACGCGGGCCAGCCGGGGCAGCGACGCCACGCGATCCAGAAAAATGCATAGCGCCTGGTACGAGCCGGCGCAGGCAAGCTGGACCTCCAGGCGCCAGTGGTCGGCAGCCTGGCGAACGACACCGGGCCGGAAGTCGCGGATGGCCAACCCCGCAGCCCCTGCCGCGCTTGTGAGCTGCGAGAGGAACTCGGCTTCGGCGGGTTCGGGCGGAATGCGCCGCTGGAGTTGTTCGATGTCTTTTTGGAGAGCCCCCAGAGTGTTCTGCGTGGCCGCGTGCTGGGCCCGAATCTGCGGGGCGTTGTCCAGCAGCTTCTGGAGGTCAGCCACCCGATCGCGGTTCAGGCCGATATCTTGCCAAAGCGGATGGGCCACGAAGGCGTAGGCCAGGCCCGCTCCAAGCAGCGTTACGGCCAGGCCCAGCCCGTGCAGGGCCATGCCCAGGAGCTTCAGGCGTTTGTCGGGATCGTGGGGATACATGGCCATGCGGCGGTTGCCGGGCAGTAAGGCCCGTTGCTAATAGCCGTTGCGCATTGGTGTCGTTAATACGTGCATTCGACCAGGTACGAGCGGACTGGGGTTGGGCCGCCGGGCTGCTCTGCCGTGGATTTGAGTTCCACGCGTTCGAACGCCCGGGTTTCGCGGAGGTGGGCTACGAACTGGGCCACCGCCAGATTGTCGAGGGCCTGGCCCTGGATGGTGACCGTGGCCGAGGGACCGCTTGCAGGGCGCGGGGCCTGGGGTCCTGGGCGGCCGGGCGGCGGGGCTTTGGGGCTTTCGGCCGCGGCGCTGGTTTGGCGGGGCTGGAGCGAAAGCTTCTCGATCCGCAGCCGGCCATCGCACGCGCGGGCACAGCGGCTCACCAGTCCCAACAGGGTCAGGGCCGGCCGCGTCTCTTCCAACGCCGCCGCCGCATCGCGGCGCTCCTGCCATTGGCGCAAGGTTTTACGGCCCTCGGCCAGTTGGCGTGCCAGTTCGGCCACGGGGGCGTACTGGGCCTCCAGATCGGCCACCTGCTGCCGCACTTCGGCCTGCTGGAGCAGCCCGGCACCCACCCCCGCTGCCCCCAAGGGAACCAGTACTGCCCACAGCGCCGCCCATTGCAGCGCGCGGCGGCGGATCAATTGCCGGCGCCGGTACTTCCAGGGCAGAAGGTTGACAAATCGTTTCATGGCACGAAGCGTTGCTCGATGGCACCCCAAGGCACTTCGGCTTACTCCCAGGCCAGGGCCGACAGGGCAGCGGCCGGGCCCATGAGGACGGGCTCGGCCCCCATTCGGTCGCCTGGCCCTTCCAATCGCCACGGCTCGACCGGCAGGCCAATCTTGGCACGCAGGTAGGGGGCGATATTCCGCACCGTGGCCCCCCCGCCGAACAACCACACCCGGCCAGGCAGAAGGCCGGCCCGATGAAGTTCGGGGTAGGCCAGCGTGCGTTGGATCTCGGCCACTAGGGCGGCCACGGGTTCGGCCACGATGTCGGAAAGCACATGCCGCAGTTCGGCCCAGCGATCGCCGCCGGCCGAAGGATCCACCACCCCGTAGGTACACAACAGTTGCCGGGCGTCGTGGGTCGAAAGTCCCAAGGCACGCTGGACCGCGCTGGGCAGGGCCACAAACCCGCAATCGCGGAGTTGGCGGGTGTACACCGCGGTCCCCTGGTGAACCAGGCACAGCGTGGCGGTGTGGGCCCCCCAGTCCACGGCGGCCACCGGCTCTGCGGCCTCGGGCTGCGCCATGGCCACCGCCCGGGCCAGCGCCGGGGGCAGCCCGTCGATCACCTCGCAGCGCAACCCTAGCCGGCCCAGCACCGCGGCGGCCTCGGCGGCGTCGGCCTCGGCCAGGCTCAGCACGTGGACGTTCTCCAGGCTGGAACCCGCTGCGCCCTCGGCGCTCCGCGCGTCCCAGTAATCGAACACCCGGCCCTCCAGGCCCGCCTCGTAGGTCTCCGACAGCTCGGCAGCGATCATCGCCCGCCGTTCGGGCGGCGAGCCGGGGGGCAAGTTCATCGGCCGCAGCTCACCACGGTCCAGCGACAACATGCAGGCAGCCCGGCGACCCGTAAAATCCCGCCGCAGTTCCTCCCGGGTGCGCTGGGCCCAGGCCAATGGGCTGGGGCTGGCCGCGGCCGCCGGCAGATCTGGCGCCACGCCGCCGGTTTCCGGCTCCGGGCGGGAGATAACCAGCGCTGCGGCCAAGCGATAGCGCGATCCGACCTTTTCCACCTGCGCGATTTTCACCGCACAGGTCCCCAGGTCCACGCCAATCCATCCTTTCTGCCGAGTGCGGGCGGTTCGCATGATAGGCGGTTACGGCTGCCAGAGTTGCTCCGGGACGCTACGGTTCTTGAGTGCCGGGGCCGTTGGGGGCGGCGGGCGATGTGCTACCGGCCGCATCGCTGGCCGATGTGCCGGCCGGCTCCGCCTCGAAGACCGCCTTCTCCAGCCGTTCCAGCCGGCTGTCAATCCGCCGCAAGGTGTCGGCGATCTCGCGGAGGATGATCTCGGAGCGCTCGCCTCCGCTCAAAAAGGCCCGCGGCGGCGGCGGCGTCCGACCTTCCGCCCGGGCATTCGGGGTGGCCGAGGGCAACATCAGGCACACAGCGCCGGCCAAGAGGGCGCCGGCCAGCACACACCCCCACGTCTTCAGTCCGAGCCTCAAGTGGCGTTGAACCATTGGAATTGCTCCTTACTTGGTTGTGCTTTCGTGCGCTTTTCGGTGTGGCGTGCAGCGGGGTCTCGTTGCAAGTTCATCCGGCTCCCGGGGCGTGCTGGGCCATGGTGGCGAACTCGAACATGGGGAGCATGACCGCCAGCACGACGCAGGCGACCACCGCGCCCATCACCACGACGATGACCGGCTCGACCAGGGTGGCCAGCTCGCGGAGCCGGGTTTCGCTTTCCTCCTCGTAGTATTCGCCTAAGGTCTGGGTGACCATGCCCAGGGTGCCGTTGCGTTCGGCGGTGGCGATCATCTCGGCGGCGCCGGGCGGGAGGAAGGGGGCGTTGGAAAGGGCGTCGCTCAATCCGCGGCCGTTGAGCACGTCGTCTTCCAGCCGGTCGAACAGGCCGCGGAACAGGGTGTTTTCGATCGAGGAGCGGGCCAGGCGCAGGGCGTCGACCAGGGGGACGCCGCTTTCGATCATGATGCCCAGCAGTCGGAAGGTTCGGCCGGCCAAAAGGGCCCGCACCACGGGGCCCACCAGGCGGAGCTGGAGCATGGCCTGGTCGAGCCACGCCCGGCCCCGGGCACTGCGGCGGAAGGCCCTTGCGCCGGCCACGGCGGCGGCGGCCAGGCCCAGCCACAGCCACCACCGGCTGCGGAGTTCGGCCGACAATCGCAACAAAGCTTCGGTCAGAGCGGGCAGCGGCATCTCGAATTGCGAGAACACGCTGGCGAACTGCGGCAGGACGAAGAACATCAGGCCCAGGATCACCAGCGCCGAGACCGCGCTGAGCACGATGGGATAAGCCAAGAGGGTGCGGCGCGTGGTGAGCAGCCGGACATTGGCCCGTTCCATCTTGGCCAGCCGGTCCAGCACGTCGGCCAAACGGCCGGAAGCCTCGCCGGCCGCCACGCTGGCCACATAGGCCTGGCCGAATACCTCCACGTGGTTCCGCAGGGCCACGGAGACCGCCTTGCCCCCCAGCACATCGCCGTGGACCTCGCGGAGTACCTGGCGCAGGCGTGGGTGCGGGCATTGGCCGGCCAGCGTGCCCAGGGCGCTGGCCACGTCCATCCCCGAGCGGGTCATGATGGCCAGTTGCGCCGTCAGGTTCATCAAGTCCTTTCGGGAAATGCGTTTTCCGCCTGCCGCGGTGCCCGCCTGGCCCCTTGCCCGCCCATTGGCCGCCGACAGCGACAGGGCGAACAACCCCTGCTGGCGCAACAGGCCCAGCGCCTGCTGCGGCGAGTCGGCACTCAGGGTGCCTCGGGTGGTGGTGCCGTCGGGCGTCTTGGCGGTGTAAATGAATTGCATCGTCGGGTCGGTCTCAGGTGCGGCGGGGCCCGCCGGGCCAGGCCGGCCTGCCGGCCGCCACCGGACAGGGCGCGTGCAGGCCCAAGCCGGCGGCCTTGCGTCCAGACAAGTTGTCGGCAATCGTCTCCGCGATCACTCCATGAAGGCCACACGCATCACTTCGTCCAGGCTGGTGAGTTCCTGTTCGGCCAGGCGGATGCCCTCTTCGAACAGGGTCCGGCCGCCTTGGCTGCGGTACCACGCGCGGATAGCGTCGGGGCTGGCATTCTCGGCGACCAGGCGGCGGAACTCGGCCCCGCCAGAAAGCACTTCGTAAATGCCCACTCGCCCCCGAAAACCCGTGTCGTGGCACTTGGGGCACCCTGCACCGCGGGCAAACGACCGGCGGAAGTCGCCCTGATAATGGATGCTTTGCAGCAGTTCGGCCGGCGGGTAATAGTGCGTGCGGCAGTCGGGGCAGAGGGTCCGCACCAGGCGCTGCGCGATGACGCCGATCAGCGAGGCCGCCAGCTTGTAGGGCGCCACGCCCATATCGATCAGGCGGGTTACGGCGCTTGCGCTGTCGTTGGTGTGCAGGGTGCTGAGCACCAGGTGTCCGGTCAAGGCGGCCTGCACCGCCACCTGGGCGGTTTCGGTGTCGCGGATTTCGCCCACCATGATCACGTCGGGGTCCTGGCGCAGAATGGCCCGCAAGGCGTTGGCGAAGGACAGCGACGCGGCTTCGTCCACCTGGACCTGATTGACCAGCTCGATCTGGTACTCGACGGGGTCCTCGACGGTAACGATATTGCGGTGCACCGACTTGATCAGCTCCAGCGCCGAGTACAGCGTGGTGGTCTTGCCGCTGCCGGTGGGGCCGGTCACCAACAGCAGCCCGTTGGGCTTGGCCAGCAGTTGCTTGACCAGGGCCAGGCGGTCGGCGGGGATGCCCAGGGCGTCGAGGTTGAAGGTCAAGCGTCGCCGGTCCAGGACGCGCAACACCACCTTTTCGCCGAGCACCGTGGGCAGGGTGGAGATGCGGAGATCGATTTCGCGCCCCTCGACCGAGACATGCAGCCGGCCATCCTGCGGCAGGCGGTGCTCGGCGATATCCATCTTTCCCATCACCTTGATCCGGGAAACGATGGCCGCGTGGATGTCCCGCCGCGGCCGCAGCACCTCGCGCAACTGGCCATCCACGCGGAACCTCACCACCGAGTACTGCCGGCTCGGTTCGATATGGATGTCGCTGGCCCCCTGGCGGATGGCCTGGAGGATGAAGTAGTTCACCAGATTGATGATGGGGCTGCCATCGACCAGCGACTCGACCGAGCTGAGGTCCACGTCCACGGCATCGGGCTGGAGTTCGACGGCGTGCTCGTCCAGATCGGCGGTGACGGCATCGACCTGGAAGCCCTCCTCGTAGCACCGCTGGATCATGCGGTCGATGCTGGCCCGCAGCGCGAACACCGGCCTCACCCGCAGCCGCGACAGCCGCTCCAGCTCGTCGATCTGCTGGAGGTTCTGCGGGTCGCTCATGGCCACGGTCAGCGTGTCGCGGACCTTGAACAGGGCGATGGCATGGAAGGCCTCGGCCTTGGCGCGGGGGATGATCCGCACCACCTTGGGGTCGATCAGCCCCTCGCGGAGCTTCACCGCCGGCAGGTTCAACTGCCGCTGGATGAAGGGCAGGATCTGCTCCTCGCCCACGAAGCCCAGTTCCACCAGCACTTCGCCCAGCCGGCCCTTGGACTTGCTTTGCTTTTCCAGGGCGGCCGCCAGTTCCTCGGCGGTGATCAGCCGGGCCCCGACGAGCTGTTCGCCAAGCAGGGACCTGCCCGAAGGCGGAGGGGTATCCGGCCGGACCGGCATCCCCGCCGAACCCAAAGCACCCGTGCTGAAAACCGGGGCCGCGGTACTCATTGCACGAAACTCCCCACCGCCGAGGCCAGTTCCGCGTACATCTCGAAGTGCCGGGCCACGCCGGTAATGGCCAGAATCTCGCGGCAGAGCGGGTTCCGGCCGGCCAGCTTCAGCACCCCGCCGCGGCGCTGGAACTCCTCTTGCACGTCCAGCAGCATCTCCAGGCCGGCGCTATCCAACAGCGGCACGCGTTCCAGATCGAGGACCACGTGCGGCTGGCCCCGCGATGCGCACTGCTGCAACAGGGGCAGCACCCGCGGCACGAAGTCCGCCGTCAGCGGATCGTCGCCGCTGATCACGTCCACGGCACCTTGTCGCGTGTGCTGAAACATATCGGCAGCTTGCAATCGACGGTTTGTTTTGCTGCGGCCCGGCCGGGCCGCCAGGCAACCGCCCCCGCACCCGGGGCCACCCTGTCCATCGCAGGCAGGCGCCCCGCGTGGATCGGCGGGCCTGGTGCTCGTTTTCCGCTGGGTTACGCCATGGGCAACGTGACGATGAACCGGGTACCCTTGTTGAGTTCGCTGTGGACCTGGATTCTTCCGCCGTGCAGCCGCACCACTTCCTGGGCCAGCGACAGCCCCAGGCCGCTGCCCGTCTGCTGCTGGACCCGCGGGTCGGCGCTGCGGAAGAACTTGTCGAAGATTCGGGGCAGTTCGGCGGCCGAGATGCCAATGCCCGTGTCCTCGACCTCGATCTGGAGCACGTCGTCCTTGACCTGGACCTTGAATTGGACCTGGCCCCCTTCGGGGGTGTACTTGGCCGCGTTGCCCAGCAGGTTGACCAGGGTGGCGATGATCTTGTCCTTGTCGAGTTTGAGCTTGGGGAGTTTTTCGGGCAGCGCGGCGTGCAGGGTGATGCGCTTCTGCGCCATCTGGGGGCGGACTTTGTCCAGCACCTCGCGGAACAGCCGCTCCAGGTCGGTCTCTTGCCGGGCCAGGGCCAGCGCCCCCACTTCCATGCTGCTGATGCTCAACAGATCGTCGATAAAACGGGCCAGGCGCGTGGCCTCGGCGTTGATGGTGTTGCAGAACTCTTTTTGCTTTTCGATGTCGAGCATGTCGCTCAGCGCGAGGGTCTCGGCATAGGCCTTGATGTTGGCCAGCGGGGTGCGAAGTTCGTGCGTGGCCGAGTTGACGAATTGGTTCCGCATCTGCTCGGCGAGCTTCTGCTGGGTGATGTCGCGCACGGACCAGACGTGGCCTCCGGCGGATTGCCCTTCGGCGGCCCGCAGGGGATGGCGGGCCACGCGCAGGACCCCTTGGGCCATGTCGCCCGAACGCCCCAACTCCATCACCACGCTGCGGGCAGCCGCCTCGGGGTTGGCAAACGGGTTCTCGCCTTGGCTATCCAGGGCCAAGAGCTCCTGCATCGAGCGGCCCAACAGGGCGGCGGGGTCGTTCTGCCCCAGCAAGGCGGCCAAGGCCTGGTTGGCGAAGGTGACGTGGCCCTCGCGGTCGGTCAGGGCGACCCCCTCGGGCAGGCTGTTGAGGATTTGGTCGGCCCGGCGCTGGCGGAAACCTTCCAGCGCCTCGCTCAGCCGCCGATCCAAGGCCGCGTGCGACAGCAGGGCCGCCCGCTGTTCGACCAGCCGATTCCATCCCTCGGCCGTCGCATTGGTTGCAGGCACCGGGACAAGCGCAACCTCCTCCGGTCGCGAGGCGGCCGCCAGCCGGCTGAGCTGCCCTTCGATGTGGGCCACCGGCCGCACCGTTCGCTGAAGCGCCATCACCCCCAGCGACATCAACAGAAGCGGCCCGATCACGGCGGCCGGCACGTACTCGGCCGTGGTCCGAAGCACGTCCCAGACACTGGGTTCCACCACGGCCATCAACAGCGTCCCCAGCATCCGGCCTTCGCTATAGACCGCGGTGCGGTACAGGCGGACCAGGCGGGAGTGCTCGTCGAGGAACCGCACGCGCGAGGCCTCGCCCCACTCGGCTGTCGCCCCGGTGGGATGCTCGGCCGGCTGCCCGACGCGCTGCGGATCGGAGTGGGCCAGGTAATGGCCGCGGGCATCGGCCAGCGCGCACCATGCGAGATTGCGTTTGGCGGCCCAGTGTTCCAGGCACGATTGCACCGCAGGCGGCCCGCCCGTGCGGTGCTCGGCAGCCAATTGGCGGGCGGCCTGGCCCAGGTCCACCAGGCACGCACTTTCCGCCCGGGACCCCAAAAGCGATTGGGCCACCCACACGATGCCCGCGCACAGCCAGACCAGGGCGGCCAGGCCAAACACCAGGTAGTAGGCCGTTACCCGGCGGGGGAGTTCAAGATGGGTGGTTTTGCGAAGCATCCGTGTGGCGACTGCGGGGATGAGCGGGCGTCCTGCCTCACTCGGGGCTACCCGGAGGGGACCCCCGGCGCGAGGCAACTTTCGACCTGATCGACCAATTGCCGGGGGCTAAACGGTTTGGGGAGCACATCCAACACACCGAACGCCGTGCGGACCTGCTCGCGCTCAAACTCCAGCCCTTTGGCGGTGAGCATCAACACCGGCAGGCCGGCCAGGCGCTGGGTCTGGCGCATCCGCCGCAGCAATTCGCTGCCCGACAGGCCGGGCATCTGCTGGTCGGTGACCAACAGATCGAAGTCCTGGCGCTGCAAGCAGTTCCAAGCTTCGCGGCCGTCGCGGGCCAGCGTCACCTCGAAGCCGGCGTGCTCTAGGTGAAGCCGCACCACCGCCGCTAGTGCCGGATTGTCTTCCGCTACCAGGATGCGCTTCGCCACGTCCGTTCCCCCAAAAGGGTCCGTCGCCCCGGCAAGTAAACCCTAGGTCGAGAACCTCAGGGCGTCAAACATTATCGGCACTTCCTGTGCGGCAACTTTGGCCTAATCGGCAGATTTCGCCAAACCCGCCCATTCTGCTCATCCACCCCCGCCACCCCGTCTGCGAGCCAAACCCCCGAGCCGGGCTCGAGAGCCGGGCCCGTAAGGGCCCGGTGCAGCCCGGGGCAGCCCGGCGTTGCCCAGTGTTGCAAGGAGTTGCCCAGCGCAGCCCGATGGGGCGCAGCATTCCCGGCTCGGCCCGCGGTGTTCCAGCCGCGCTACGCCGAAGCACTTGCGCCGAAGGGGACCCAAGCGGGAGGTCAACGGGCAGCAGGACCCATCCGGCCGCTCAGTACTGGTAGTAGGCCATGCCCGGATCGGTCTTCGAGATGGCCGTGCAATTGGCCACGAACCGGCCGTCCTTGTAGTTGTACAGCCAGCCGCTGGTGTCGTCGGCCGGCATGGGGTCGGTCTCGGCCACGCCGGTGAAATGCACCACCGCGTCCTTGGTTCCCACCGGCGATTTCGGGAATTCGCCCCGCAGATACGGGGCAAGTTCAGCTTTGAACTTGTCGGAATCTTGATCCTGGCCGGGCAAGTTTCCGCCATGGGCCGCCGCATACAGCTCGATGGCATTGCGGACCACCGAGAGCGTCTGCCGCAATCCGTTATCCGTGGCCGTGCCAGTGACGTTGATGAGTTTCGGTACGGCGACTGCGGCCAGAATGCCGAGGATCATGATCACGACCACCAGTTCCACTAGTGTAAAACCACTACTTCGGCGCATTGAAACATCTCACTGCTACGACCTTGTTTCTCGCATCCCGCGGACGCTGGTGTTCTGTGCCGCGATTGCCTACCCGCTTGCCAAAACCTAGGTCGCAAAACCCCCCCCGTCAAATCCGGCCGCTGAAGTGGGGAATGCATGACGCATGTCATTGGGCGACAAGCCGTTGCGCGGACGGTTCCCCACCATAGCGTTCCGCCCCGGGCTGCGTGCCCGCACACCTTTCGTATTCAGGCAGCACCGCAGAGGGCCACTTCGGCTCGGCCATCCCCGCCCCGCGCCTCCTCCCTGTGAGCTAGATTTGAATGAACCCCCCTCCGTTGCGGAAAACCTCGAGGTGCCTTGCGTGATGTCCGACGTCGCCGGTCCTTCCAGCCGCAACGCCGTAAACCCGCAAGTGGCCGAATACGTCCAGGCCACCGCCGAGGTCTTGGCCTCGGCGTTTGGGTTGCATTTCGATTTCTGGGCCATCGGCGACGACACGATATTTCCTGTGGTGCCGGAAGCCGCCGCGGGCACGGCAGCGGAATTGCCGCCGGCCGACCGGTGGCCCCAAGCCGCCT
>JBBIQF010000152.1:0-13402 GCA_037442445.1 Planctomycetaceae bacterium | reverse complement strand
GTTGACGGCGGCACGGATGTGGCTGTTTATTGACCTCCCGTGGCGCCGCGGCTTTCAGTCGCATAGAAGATACCTAATCTGAAGCTGTTTTTGCGAATGCACTTACGTTATCCACCTCGGGCGGTGCATCCGGTGGTGCGTCCGGCAGACAGACGACCGTGCCAGCCAGCAATGCCACCGGTCACAAGCGCGACCGGACCATCGTACCGAAACGGAAACGCTTTCTGGTATGCCACCATGGTGGGGCCGGCTGGCGGACTTAGAGCCTATCCCAAAATGAATGTTCTGGGTTACCGAGCACAGGACTTATACAACGTCGGAAACGCCCCGGCGTCGGACGGAGCCGCCGGGCGCACGAGCCGGGTCTAGGAGCCGGGCCCGTAAGGGCCCGGTGCGGCCAGTCCCATTTACCCACACGCCCGTTTACGGGCCTAACTTCGGACCATCGCGGCCTCCGCCTGGTTCGCCCCGCGGTAGCATCGGAGGCGAACAACCAAGATCGACATTCTGGGATAGGCTCGTAACGGGCGCCGTTCACCCGCCTCGGGTGCGTGCTGTCCGTCGAGGTGCGGACGTTGGCTCTGCACGGCGGCGGGCCCCTTGGCCCGTGAGGATTCAAGCCCGGTCTTGGCCAACTTGCCCCACCCCCTTAGGCGGCCAGGCGGCCATCCCCGCCCATCGTACCGCGCCATTCTTCCCGGTCTGGGCGACGTTTGACCGCCGGCGCTGGCAAGCCGTGTAGCCGGAGCGGCGCGGGCAGCCCCGCGCCCTCAATTACAGGCCCTCGGGCCACTACGACTTCTTCGAGGTCTTGGCAAAGGCCGAGGTGATGACGTGGCGTGTGGACTTGCTGCCGCACTTGGGGCACTTGACCGGCTTGTGGCGATCGAACTCCTCGAAGGTCTGCTTTTCCGCGAACTTTTCGCCGCACTGCGTGCATTCGAACTCGTAGGTCGGCATAGCAACATCTCCCAGGGTCCAAACGGCAAGGGCCGGAGCCGCAGATCCGCACCCGGTTTCTCCCCAGTGGATGTACGCCAGAAAAGTTCTCCCGAAAGGTGGAGATTCAATCCTATTATAATGCCCGCGGCGGGGGACGGAAGTAGGCGGGGAAGGTCCGCCGGCTGGTTTCGAGGGCCTGAGGGCCGGCAGGTTCACCTTGGCGGAGCACCGAGCGTCTTGCTCTTGGGGTGCTGCACCGGGGGCATGAAGTCCCGGCTTATTGTCGCAGGCCTACCAGCCGACAGGCACGTTGGGCACCGGGCGGGGCGTGTCGCGATGGCGTGCGGCGGTGATCGAGGCCATGATCCACGCCAGGAGCAAGAGGCCGACGGCCACGGCTGCCAGCACCAGCAATTGCTTGCGCTGCCGGCACTGTTCTGCCTGGCGCACGAGTGCCTGCTCTTTTTCCAGTTCGGCCCGGCGGAGCCGCTCCCGTGCAGCCGAGCGGACGTGCTCGATCGCGTCGGCTACGGCTTGGGCATCGGCTGGCCGGTCGTCCTGGTAGGCGGCAAGGCACTGCTTGCACAGGACCACCAGGTCGGTCTCGGCTTGGCAATGGTCCAAGCGGGCCAGGGCCTCGTCCAGCGCGGCCGGCTGGGCGGGGAAACTCGACTCCGCTTCGGCGGGCGAACCATACGGCGGGCTGCCGGTCAGAATCTGGTACAGGATCGCCCCCAGGCTGAAGACATCGGTCCGCAGATCGAGGCGCTCGACCTGTCCGGCCGCCTGCTCGGGTGCCATGTAGGCGGGTGTACCCAGTACCGCACCGTGGCGAGTCGCGTACTCCGCTGGCTTGGCTGGCTCGTCGCTGGCGGGCAAGGGAGAGGTGATCTGCGGTTCGGGGTGGCCGTCCAGCGGATTGGGAACGCCAAGCGTTTTGGCCAATCCCCAGTCCATGACCTGCACTTCGCCAAAGGCGCCCACCATGACGTTTTGGGGTTTGAGGTCGCGGTGGATGATGCGATGGGCGTGGGCGCAGGCCACGGCCTGGCAGAGATGGTGGAAGATGTCCAACAGGCGGTCCAGGTCGGCCGAAAGGCTTGCGCGCTGCTGGAGCAGGTCTTGCAGGGTCTGGCCTTCGACCAGGCGCATCACCAAAAAGGGCCTGCCGTCGGGCAATAGCCCCAGTTCGTGCACGGCGGGGATGCCGGGGTGGGGCAGTCGGGCGGCGGTTCGGGCTTCGGCCATGAAGCGCAAAGCGGCGATGCTGCCGAGCAGGTGATCCTCGCGGAGGACTTTGACCGCCACGGTACGATCCAACCGCACGTCGTGCGCCCGGTACACCACGCCGACGGCGCCGCGGCCGATCTCTTCCAGCAGGCGGTATCCCGCCGGACCTGGGGCGGCGGAGGTACCGGGCGGCCACGCCGGGGGACGCGGAGCGGGAGCGGAGAGCGGCTGGCTCTCGGCTTTCTGGCCGTGGTGGAGTTCCAGTTCCACGGTGTCCAGTCCCGCGCCCAGCACAGCGCGGCAGACCGGGCACACGCGGAGGTGTGCGGCGATTTCGTCGGCCTGGGGCTTTGGCAATTCTCCCCGGTGGAAGGCCACCAGCCGCCTGTGCTCCGGACATGGCGTTTCGTGCATGCGATTTTGACTCCTCGGTGGGTCGCGGCGGGCCAGGAGCCAACCCGAGTGGAGCGAGGGCCGAACCCTTCCACCTCCGAGCCAATGTAAGGCCGCAGCAGCCAAGAAGAGCGCCAACATGGAATGTTATCCATCAGCCTGTGGCCGACAAACCCTCAAAGCAGTGGGTGTGTGCAACGGGCACCCGTCTTTCTGTGAAGAACCTCTGGCGGATCGTGGTTGGGCACCTTGCAAGCGGCCTGCGGATGTAAGCAGACCAATTCGGCGCTGCCGGCCGGACGGTGCGGCGATTGCTTCGGGCCGCCGAAACGTTTGCGCCTTGGCGCCAAGTGGCGCGGCGCGGTGGACAGTTGGAGAACAGCCGGGCAAGGATGGCCCGCGCGGGGCCGGTTGTTGGCCGAGCGCTCAGCCTCCACCGTTGCGGCCCGAATGCGTGGCGGAACGCTGGCCGGACGACCCGGCCGAGCCGGGCTGCCCGCGCCCTGCCGGGCCGCCCTTTGGAAAGCCCGCCGGTCGGCCAGCACGCGGTTCTCCGCGAATGGCACCGGTGCTGGTGCGGAAGCCGCCGCCCAAGGCCGCTGTGATTTGGGCAGCGCTGATGCCCGGGCCGAGCTGGACCACGCTGACCGTCTCGGCCGCCGGCTCGGCGGCCTGGTCCAACTCCTCGATCAACTTCTCCACCTCTTCCAGAAGATAGGCCGGGGCCGACACCACCAGCGAATTGGAAACATCGTCCACCCCCACCGACAGAAGCCCCTTATAGGTGGGCTGCTTTTTCTCTTCGTCCTCGAAGACGAAGCGGACCGTGCGTTCGCCGCGCTGCTGCTGTTGGCCGGCCAGCGCCTTGTCGTTGGAACTCAACAGGTCGCGGTACACATCTTTGATGGCGTCGGCGACAGTCTTGGCCCGGGCGAAGCGGAGGGTGATCATGCGGGTCTTGCGGACCGAGCGGGCATCGACCGGCGGGGGCTTGTCGTAGGCCTGGATCAGCTCTTCGATCTTTTTGAGCTGCCCCGCGTCGCCGCCCTGCACCAGGATGGAGTTCGTATCGCTATCGGCGATGATGCGCAGGGGTTTGCGCTTGGAGAGGCGTGCCCGCGGGCGCTCCGATTCCTCCGGCCCGTAGCCGTAGTCGTAAAAGAAGTACGGGTACGAGGGGCGGCGCTGGGTTTCGTCCTCTTCTTTGAAGACATCTTTGAGGATCGCGGCCAGGCTGGTGGCCCAGGCGTAGTTGAGCCGGAAGATGCGGTAGTCGGCGCGGGTGGTGGCGGAGAGTTGGGCCACCACGTCTTCCAGCCGGTCGAGGGCCTCGGTGTCCTGCGAGGAGACGATCCACCGGCCGTCGGGGCTGCGTGAAATGGTGATTGGGGCGCCCCGGGCCGGAGGGGCCGGCTGGGCCGCCTCCTGGGGTGCCGGGGCCCCGGTACCGCCGGCACCAGCAAGCGGCGAGGTTGCGGGAACCTGGCTCTGGCCGGGCTGCTCGGCGGCAGCCGGCGCGGTGTGGGCCGGGTCGTCCGGCGCGCGGGTGGCTGCCCGCTGCACGAGCGCCTGGGCCAAAAGCGTCTCGGAGGGCCGCCAGAGCGCTGGGCGCGACTCGACGGCCCGCGGGACGCCCGGGGGCGATTCCGCCGGAGGGGCGGTCGTTTTCTTGGGCGGCTGTGCCGGCGGTTCCTCTTGGCCGCGAGGCTTTTCGGTGGATTGGCCCGGGCCGCCCGTGCCGGAGGGCGGCTGGGCCGGCGGCACCACGAGGGGATTCGGGGCCACGGCCGGCCAGTGCCGCCGCAACTGCTCGATGACCGCCTGGGCCTCCGGCCCTTCCGGCAGGTCCAGCACCCGCACGGTCGCACCGCCTGTGCCTTGCTGGGGGATTTCGCCCAGTTTGGCCAGCAGATTGCGGACCTCCTCCAGCTCGATGCTGTTGGCCCACAACAGGAGGCGATTGTTCTCCACGTCGGCATCGACGCGGAACTTGTCGCGCTCCTCTTCCTGCGACCGGCCCCGCGACTCGAACTCGTAGTACCAGTACGGCCGGCGCTGGGGCTTGGGCTTCTCGCCGGTCATCATAAACTCGATCGAGCCTGCCACATAGTCGGCCTTCAGCCGGCGGAGCTGGATCACCTCGAACTTGCGCTGGCTGCCATCGAGTTTTTCGATCAGGGCGCGGATGGTTACGTGGTCGGCCAGGGGGGCGTAGGCGATGATGGCCTGGTTTTTCTTGTCGGCCTGCAGCCGCGTGCTGGGGTCCAAGTCGCCGATTTCCTCGAGGGTCTTGACCAAAGGCTCCGGGTCGATGGCCGCCAGCCGGTAGATCTGCATCCTGGTGAGCGTACCGGCCAAGGGCGAACCCTGCCGGCTGGGCACGTCGAGTATCTCGATGGCCTGGGCGATGATGGCCATTTTGTCGGGCGGGGCCACGGCCAGGACGCTGTTCTTGCGGGCATTGGCCACCAGGTTGACTTCGATCTTGGCCTTGGGGCCGGGCGTCCCGGGCGGCTGGACGGGCATGCCGGGCTGGCCCGGCTGGGGCTGGCCGGGTTGCGGCTGGCCCGGCATCACCACCACCCGCCCCGCCATGGGCGGCATGCCCGGCGGCATGGCCCCACCCGGCAGGCTCGGCCCGCGCTGCGTTTTCCCCTCCATTCCCAGCAAGGCGTAAAGCTGATCGACCACCTCGGTGGCCTTGGCGTAGCGGAGCGGAAACTCCCGCGGCAAGGCCCGCCGCGACCCGCCCGGCTGCTCATCCTCCAGCACGCGCTGCAGGCCCCGCAGGTTGATCACCGCGTCGATGGCCTCCAAACGATTGCTGGTCCGCAAGGCGATCAGCCGCCCATTGGGGCTCAAAAGAGGCTTGAACTCTTCGACGGCCTCCTCGGCCACGAGGTCCTTCAGATCGAACAGCACCTTGACGAACTCGTAAGGGTCGCGATTGGCCAGCTCTTCCGGGGCCACACGGGGCACCAGCGCCGGGTTGAGCTTCTTGCAGTTGACCACCGACAGCGTGTCGCCCACGGCCAGCATGGTATAGCCGCGGGCCAGCAGATGCTGATTGATCAAATCGCGGGCCTCGCGCACAGTGTACGGCCGGGGCGTCATCAGGTTCAGATAGTCGCCGGGCAGCTCCTGCCAGTCGAGGCTGGCACCGCACAGGTCGGCCAGCCATTCGAGGACCGCGGGCCACGGCTGGCCCCTGAAATTGAAGCGCACCTTGCCTTGGGCATCGGGCTTCACCCGCAGTTCGGCCGGGTCAGGGGGCTTGGGCGGGGACGAAGGCCGCGTGACCGGCGGCGGCTCTTCTTTGTGATCCGGCTTTTTCTCCTCGGGTTTGCCGGGTTCGCCGGGTTTGGACGGCACCATGACCGCAGGGCCCGGCGGACCGGCCCCGGCAACCCCAGGCGGCGCCGGGCGCATGCTACCGCCAGGCCCCGGCATCACCACGGCCTTGCCCTCGGCCGAAGGTGTAGGAGAAAGGACCACAGCGCCCGGCGCGGCCGGTGCAGCGGCCTCGGCCGGTGTGCTTGAATCGGCCCCGGTTGCTGGGCCAGAGGATTCCGCTGCCCAGAGCGTGCCCGCCTCGAGAGCAAGCACCAGCAAAGCGCCCAGCCATGTTCGCACCCGCCACGCACGCATGGCTACTCCCCCGTTGTGCCCGACAGCGCTGGACAAACGACCCAACCCCGGCTCCCCAAATGTAGCAGCGGTTTGGCTGCCGTGCCGCAAACGCCATGCCGACACCCCCCAAGCGCGCTGCATGCCGTGGCCACCGGCAGCCCTTAACGTCATTATCTTCGGTCGCTGCGCCCGGGGCAACAGAGCGGGCTTTTTCCCGGCCCCGTGAAAGTGCGACCGGGCCGAAAGGACATCGGCCGAGCCGAGACCGCAAAACCGAGCCGCAACCGCCAGGGAGCGGCCGAGCCTGCGGCGTAAGGACGCGTGGATGGAGCCAAGCCCCACCGGGCCCTTACGGACCCGGCTCATGGGCGTTGCGATCCCAGCCTCTCCCACCGGGTCCTTACGGGCCCGGCTCCAAGGCCCGGCTCCAAGGCCCGGCTCCAAGGGCCGGCTCTAACACCCGGCACGTGGGGCTTGCAACCCAACGTGGGCCCTTCGTGCCAGGCTTTCAAAGAGATTCCCTCGCCTCCAAGGCGTCCTGCGGATCGGGGCCGCGGTCCGAGGGTTCTCGCTGCCGGAGGTAGAGCTTGATGGGCACTTCGCTGAAGGGGGCCTCGTCGCGGAGCACGCCCAGCAGGTATCGCTGGTATGGCCGGGAGAGGAGTTTCGGGTCGTTGCAGAACAGGACGATGGTCGGGGGCTGGACCGCCACTTGGGTGGCGTAATACAGCTTGGCCAGGCGGCCGCCAAAGGCCGGCGGCTGGTTGCGCTCGATGGCGGCCCGGATCAGCCGGTTCAATTGCGCGGTGGGGACACGGGCCAGCGACTGCTCGAAGAGCACCTGCGCGTGGTTCAACAGGGCCTTGACGTTCCGCCCGGTCTGCCCGCTGATGAACGCGATGGGCACATAGGGCATGGTGCGGAAGGTATCGCGGAGGTAGGCGACCCACTTATCGGTGGGCATCGCGTGCTCCATTAGGTCCCATTTGTTGACCACGAAGATGCAGGGCTTGTACTGCTCGGCGATGTAATCGCACAGTTGCTTGTCGACCTTGCTGATGCGTTCGGTGGCATCGAAGAACAACAGCACGACATCGGCCCGGCGGATGCTGCGTTCGGCCCGGTGCGTGCTGTAGAAGTCGATATTGGTGTGGATGCTTTGGCGGCGGCGGAAGCCCGGGGTATCGATGGCCAGGAACGCCCGCCCCTCCAGCTCGAACCGCACATCGACGCTGTCGCGCGTGGTGCCCGGGACTTCGCTGACGATCATCCGCTCGGCCTGGGCCAACGTGTTGACGAAGGTGCTCTTGCCCACGTTGCGCCGGCCCACGATGGCCAGTTTCATCACCGGCTCTTCCAGGGGCGGTTCGTCCGGCTCGGGGGGCGGCAGGCGTTCGGCCACCGCTGCCAGCAGTTCGTCCTTCCCCCGATTGTGCACCGTGCTGACGGGGATCACGCGCCGCCCGAGCTTGTAGAACTCGTCGGCCTGCAAGCGCAAGGCATCGTTATCGGCCTTGTTGGCCACGCACAGCACGGGCACGGAGATGTAGCGCAGGCGGCGCGAGATCTCTTCGTCCAGCGGGGTGAGTCGGTCTTGGGTGTCCACCACGAATAGGATCAGCGAGGCGGTGTCGATGGCGTGCTTGATCTGCGCCTCGATGTGCTCGGTCAGCCGGTCGGGGTCCTGGACCCCCATGCCGCCGGTATCGACGAACTCCACGAAGCGGTCGCCCAGCCGAACCAGGTGGGTAACCCGGTCCCGCGTCACCCCGGCCACGGAATCGACGATGGCGATGCGGCGACCCGCAATCCAATTGAACAGGCTGGACTTGCCGACGTTCGGCCGCCCGACGATGACAACTTGCGGTACACCCATGGACTTTTCCGAGGCGATCGGCTGGCCACGTTGCGCAAGCTCCTCGGGCCTCCGCCCCGCGAGGCGAGGTCGCCCATTGCCCTTTTTTCGGTTATCGTCCATATTCCATGATACTCAGCCTGTGGGGGCGGGAATAGGCGGGTTGCCCGCGGTTTTCCCTGCGCTCCGGGTACGGCTAGGATGGGGGCGAGGGGGCACGGTGGGCTAAGTGGCGACACGTCCTCGGGAAAGAAAGGAACCGCAATGCCACGGCCAGGCCCTGACGATACTCCCCCGGAATCGCGGCTTGCCCGCGGCGTGGCGCAGAAGCTGCAAGGCTTTGCCCAAGCGGGGGTTACGCATATTCGCCGGCCCAAGGCGGCCTCGCCAAAGGTCGCGCAGCCCACGTCGGCGGGCACGGGAGTATCTGCCTCTTCCCCGGGGGGCGGCCTGGCCGGGCAGGGGGGCGCAGAGTCGCCGGCCGGTGGGACTGGCGATGACCGGCTGGCCGCCTTGGAACGCCTCAAGTGCAAGGTGGCGGTGTGCACCCGCTGCCCGCATTTGGCTCGCAGCCGGCGGAACACGGTCTTTGGCGCGGGCAATCCCCGGCCCCGCCTGGTGTTCATGGGCGAAGCCCCGGGGGCCGAGGAAGACGCTCAGGGCATTCCTTTCGTCGGCCGGGCTGGCCAGAAGCTTACCGAAATCATCGAACGCGGGATGCGTCTGCGCCGGGAGGATGTGTACATCTTGAATACCATCAAGTGCCGGCCGCCGAACAACCGCGTCCCCACGCCGGAGGAGGCCGCCAACTGCCGCGAGTATCTCGATGCCCAATTGGAAATCCTCAAGCCCGAGTTCTTGTGCTGTCTTGGGGTTACGGCGGCCCAGCACCTGTTGGGCACCACGGAGTCCATTGGCCGGCTGCGGGGCCGGTTCTACGATTACCGCGGGATCCGCGTGATGTGCACCTATCACCCGTCCTACATCCTGCGGTTTCCGGAGGTTGCCCGGCCTGCGGTGTGGCAAGACATCCAGATGCTGATGCAAGCGATGGGCCTGCCCCTGCCGGGCAAGTAGTGCCAGCCGCGGCGTGCCGGGGCGACCGGTGCGGACCGATGCGGTGTTTGCGGTGCTTGGACCTCGGAGCCGGTGCGGCAAGGGCTAGGCGGTCCGACGGCGATTGCACAGGTGTGGCAAATCATGGTACCCCCTTCGTTTCGAGCCTACGTCGTCAAGAAGCGTCCCGACGGCCAGGTGGAAGGCGGCGTGGAGGAGCGGCCGGCCAGCGAGTTGCCGCCCGGCGAGGTGACCCTCCGCGTGGCCTATTCGTCGCTCAATTACAAGGACGCCTTGGCGGCTACGGGCCACCCGGGGGTGAACAAGGTGTTCCCGCATGTGCCGGGGGTGGATGCGGCGGGCACCGTGGTCCACAGCGTGGGTCGTCCCCCTGCCGGCTGGACTATCGCTGCGCGAAAGCATGATCTTGGGCACTGCGGGGTTCACGGCCGGGCTCTGCATCGACGCCCTGCAAAAGCATGGCGTGATGCCAGACCGGGGCCCTGTGGTGGTTACCGGCGCCAGCGGCGGCGTAGGGAGCCTGGCCGTGGCGATTCTGGCCAAGCTGGGCTACGAGGTGGCGGCGGTCACAGGCAAGCCTGCAGCCCATAAATTGCTTCGCGGTCTGGGGGCCCGCGAGATTCTGCCGCGCGAGGCGGTCGACGACCGGAGCGACAAGCCGATGCTCTCCGGCCGGTGGGCGGGCGCCGTCGATACCGTGGGGGGCAACATCCTTTCGACCCTCCTCCGCTCGTGCCGGCACAGTGGATGCGTGGCGGCCTGCGGGCTTACTGCGGGCAACCAGTTGCGCATGACGGTGTACCCCTTCATTCTTCGCGGCATCACCCTGGCCGGCGTCGATGCCGCCTGGTGCGCGCTGGAGTTGCGGCATGAGATATGGCGGCGACTGGCCGGCCCGTGGAAGCCCAGCGGCCTGGAACACCTGGCCCAGTTCGAGCGGTTGGATACAATCCAACGACGGATTGGCGAAATCCTGGCCGGGCAGGTGACCGGCCGCGTGGTCATCGACATCGCCGCCGGCAGTGTTTCCGGCCCCTCATGAGTTCGCGGCCATGTACGAAGTTTTCGAACATACCGCCGATGTGGGCATCCGCTGCCGGGCCCCCACGCTGGACGAACTGTTTGCCGAGGCCGGGCGCGGGCTGTTCTCGGTGATGGTGGCGAACCTGGAGGCCGTCCGGCCTGTCGAACCTTCGAGCATCCAGTTGGCGGGCTCTTCGGGGCGACTGGACGACCTATTGTTCGACTGGCTGGCCGAACTCTTGTATCGCTTCGATACGCGGCGGCAACTGTTCTCGCGGTTCGAGGTGCGCGTGGAAGACACCCGGCTGGAAGCCACGGCCTGGGGCGAGCCGATGGACCGGGCCCGGCACGAGATGGACCGGGAGGTCAAAGCCATCACCTACCATGGCCTGAAGGTCCAGCGCCAGCCCGACGGCTGGCTGGCCGAAGTGATCGTGGATATTTGAGGGCCCGAAGTGCGCAACGACATCCGACACGTGCGCGAGGATACCCGAGCATCCCCAGGCCGGAAACGGGGGACTCCCCAACAGCCGGCCATGCGTCACGGCCATATCCGGCCGGAAGACTCCCTCGGCCAAAGCAAATGGCAAACGGAGCCAAGCGATGAGCAAAGAAGGCTATACCGGACCGCTGGAACGGATTGATGAATGTTGCTGGCGGATTCCGCCCACGTACAAGGCGGGGATGCGGGTCGAAGGCCGCATTTTTGCCGACGAGCGGCTGTTAGAGCAGATTCGCAGCGACCAGGCCCCCGAGCAGGTGGCCAATGTGGCGTTCCTGCCGGGCATCCAGGTGGCCAGCCTGGCCATGCCCGATATCCATTGGGGCTATGGGTTCTGCATTGGCGGGGTCTGCGCGACCGACCCTGAAGAGGGGGGGGTGATTTCTCCGGGGGGCGTGGGCTACGACATCAATTGCGGGGTGCGGCTGATTCGGACCAATCTGCCCCGCACCGAAGTCCAGGACCGGCTCAAACCGCTCATCGACCATCTTGCCCGCCGCATCCCGGCCGGGGTGGGCGAAGGAGGGCCGTATCTGTTTGGCCCCAAAGAGTTGCGGCGCTTGCTGGCCGAAGGGGTGCATTACCTTCGCCGCCAAAGCAAGGCCACCCAGAGCGATATCGAACACTGCGAGGCGGGGGGCTGCCTGCCGGATGCCGACCCAGAGGCGGTCAGCGACAAGGCGCTTGAGCGCGGCCGCGACCAGTGCGGTACGCTGGGCTCGGGCAACCATTTTCTGGAAGTGCAGGTGGTCGAGGAGGTGCTCGACGAAGAGGCGGCCCGGCAGATGGGGCTGGAAGTCGGCCAACTGTGTGTGATGATCCACTCGGGGTCTCGCGGTCTGGGATACCAGGTGTGCGACGACGCGCTGCGGGAGTTGCGCAACGTGCCCGAGAAGTACGGCTTCCACCTGCCCGACCGCCAGTTGGTCTGTGCGCCGGTCGAAAGCCCCGAGGGGCAGCGGTACTTGGGGGCGATGCGCGCGGCGGCCAACTACGCCTGGGCCAACCGGCAACTGCTGATGTGGCAGACCCGGGAAGCGTTTGCCGAGTTCTTCGGCCGGCCCTGGGAGTCGCTGGGAATGCACCTGGTGTACGACGTGGCCCACAATATCGCCAAGCTGGAGACGCACGTCATCGACGGCCGGCCCAAGCGGGTGTGCGTGCACCGCAAGGGTGCCACCCGGGCCTTCCCCGCCGGGCATCCCGAGGTCCCCGAGCGGTATCGGGCCATCGGCCAGCCGGTGATCATCCCCGGCGATATGGGCCGGGCCAGTTGGGTCCTGGCTGGCCAGCCCGGCAGCATGGAGAAGGCGTTCGGCACGACCTGCCACGGGGCGGGGCGCGTGCTCAGCCGGACCGCCGCGATCGCCCATGCCAAGGGCCGGCGCATCGACCAGGAACTGGCCCAGCAAGGCATCATCGCGCGGGCCAAGAGTTGGAAGGGTCTGGCCGAGGAACAGCCCGCCGCCTACAAGGACGTGAGCGTAATCGTCGATATCGTCCACCAGGCGGGCCTGGCCCGCAAGGTTGCGCGGCTGCGCCCACTGGGGGTGGTCAAGGGCTGAGGCGCCCCGCAGCTCTGCCGCCGCATTGCTGGTCGCTTCTGCCGCGTCCCGCAAGGCTTTCTTTCAGCCGCCGGCGTAACCCGAAGGTGAGCAGGGTGCCGTCTGCTCCCGGGGAGCTATGCTGGGAAAAAATAGCCGGCCTCGCTCCGCCAGTTCCAGGCCCGGGGGTTACGCCAGGTCGCGGTCCTCGAAAAGGATCAGCGCCAACAGCACCGCTACGGCGCAATACAGAACGCAATAACCGGCCGCCACGGCGATATAGCTCCACGGCACCATCTGGTCGGTCGAAATGGCGGTCTCGACACTGAAGTGATCGAGCACCGGGAGCACGGCCGCCAGCAATCGGCCCACGAACTGTACCAACTCGAACTGCCCCACCGACGAGTTGATTAGCCGCGGGATCAAGTGCCCCAGCATGTAGATCGACAGGCAGATGATCAAATTGGGGAGCATGGGCAGCCGGGTGGAAATGGCCACGCTGATGGCCGTCATGATGGTCGCCGCCATGAAGCCCAAGGCCAGGCCCGGGGCAATCCGCTGCACTTCTTGCGCGCACTGGGCGGCGGTGGGTTCGGGCTGGGAGGTCTCCCGGGCGTCGTAATGCACCTTGTACGACACCGTGCACAAAAACAGCGTGCCCAGCACGATGAACAGCACGGCCACCGCCCACATGATGCCCAAGAGCTTGCCCAAGATGAGCTGCCGCCGGCCCACCGGCTTGGATAATAGCGTCAAGGCCGTCCGCCCCTCGATCTCCTCGGAAATGGACACGCTGGCGGTCCACAAGGCCAGGATGATGGCCAGCACCTTGATGACCGTCAGGCCGTCCATCTTCAACACCTTGACGTCTTCGCCGAAGGTGTTGTACGAAACGAACGGCATCAACAGCAGGATGAACACGCCGACCGCCAGGATGACGTAGAACACGGGCTGGGCGAGGGCTTCTTTGGCGGTCGTGTGCATGATGGCCGCCAGCTTGGGGGCCACCAGGCGGATCAGCCCGGCAATCACGTACAACGCGACGACCGCGACCACGGTACCGATGGCCACTCCCCAGAGGGGTTCGACCCAGTTTGGAACGCGGATCGCGCCGAGAACTGCCGGGATTCCAGGTAGCATGGCGTACGTCATTGGTGGGGTAGCAGAATCTGTACCTGCCACGTCGGGCACTGACCTAGATATGCT
>JBBIQF010000151.1:1401-13407 GCA_037442445.1 Planctomycetaceae bacterium | reverse complement strand
GGACGGGCTGGCCAACGGCAACGACGGCCCGTACCGCGACGAGGGCCGGCACATGACCCCGCCCGGCCAGCTTCCCATGGAACCCGGCCCGCTGGATGCCGATATCCTCTGGCTGTTCGACTTGCGGAGCCAGGCCCAAGTGCGGCCGCACGACGCGGCCCATGCGTCCATCCTCTTGGATGGCCCGTTCCTGTATCTCAACACCAGCAACGGATTGAACAGCCAGCATACGGGGGTCGAGCGGCCCGAGGCCCCCAGTCTGATCGTGCTCGAGAAGACCACGGGCCGGTGGGTGGCCAAGGATGCCGAGGGCATCGGCCCGCGGATATTCCATTCCACATGGTCGTCGCCGGCTTTGGGCGAGGCGGGGGGCCGGCGGATGATCGTCTTCGCTGGCGGCGACGGCGTTTGCTATGGCTTTGCGCCGCTGGCCAGCCCGCCCCCGGAAGGCCAGGTGCTGCCCCTGGCCCGCCTGTGGCGGTTCGATTGCGACCCCACCGCCCCCAAGCACGACGTCCACCGCTACATCCGCAATCGCCGCGAAAGCCCGAGCAATATCAAGAGCATGCCGGTCATCCATGCCGGAAGGGTGTATGTGACCGTCGGCGGCGACATCTGGTGGGGAAAGAACCAGGCGTGGCTGAAGTGCTTCGACGCCTCGCGGACGGGCGACATCACCGCCACGGCCCTGGTGTGGTCCTATGAGCTGGACCGGCATTCGTGCTCGACCCCTTCGGTCCACGAGGGCCTGGTCTATGTGGCCGACTGCGGCGGCAAGGTGCATTGTGTCGATGCCCAGACCGGGCAGCCCTACTGGGTTCACGACACCCGGGGCGAGATCTGGGCCTCGACCCTGGTGGCCGACGGCAAGGTGTACATTGGCAACCGGCGGGGCGATTTTTACATCTTCGCCGCGGGGAAGGAAAAACGCGTGCTGCACCATGTGCGGCTTCCGGACCCGGTGATCAGCACGCCGGTGGCGGCCAACGGCACCTTGTACGTGGGCACCATGAGCCGCCTGTACGCGGTGCGCGAAGGGTCCACGCCCCGCCAGCCGGCCCCTGAGCCGGGCCCTGAGCCGGGCCCGTAAGGGCCCGGTGTGGCCAGATGAGCTGCCCCCGAGCCGGCCTCTGAGCCGGGCCCGGTGAGCCATCGCCACTCCATGGCCTCCCTTGGTCGAGGCAATTCGCCGAACCCCTCTTGCTGGTGGGCGGGAAGTTGGCCTGGCACTATCGGCCCAAACAAAACGCTTACCATTGCCGGGCCGATCGAGTATCCTATATAGTGGGCCAGTCAGGGAAAGTTGCGCTTTGCGTGGCGCATTGGGTGCACTCGCCTGGCCGGCCGGCAGGTGCGGCTTTTCCTGCTTTTCCTCGCACTTGGGCACAGGCCAAGGGCGCGCGGAGCATCGCACTGAGGAGACCGAATCGCATGTCTGCTATTCGCATCGATCGAGGCCGGCGGGAGGGGTTCACGCTGGTCGAACTGCTGGTGGTGATCTCGATTATCGGCGTGTTGATGGCCTTGCTGTTGCCGGCGGTGCAGATGGCCCGCGAATCGGGTCGCCGCACCCAGTGTGCCAACAACCTCAAGCAGATCGGTTTGGCCTTCCAGCAGCACGACAGCCAGTTCCGCGTGCTGCCCGATGGCGGCAAAGCCCCCAGTTCCGTCGCAGGCCGGCTCGGCACCGGGCCCGGCAACTACAATACCGCCCCCAAGCAGAATTGGGGCTGGGGCTATCAGATTCTGCCGTTCATCGAGCAGGATGCTTTGTGGAGCAACACCTCGGACCAGGTGGTGATGGGCACGCCAATTGCCGCCTATCATTGCCCCACGCGGCGAGCCCCCAGAAGCTATCCCAGCTTGCAGGGACCGAACGTCGCGATGACCGATTATGCGGGCAATGCCGGCTGCGGCGCAATTGGGCCCCCGGGCACGGTGCATCAAGGCGAGATCGGCAATCTGGGCGATGGTGGCGCAGTGATCAACAACCAGAACTTCGGCGGCACCGTGGTCCGCTCCGGCTCGCCCCCCGGCGTTACCCCTGTGATCCCGGCGGTGCCTCCCGTGTCGCTGGTCGATAACCGCATTCCCGACGGCGCCAGCAATACCCTGCTGGTGGCTGAGAAGTACATCGATTTCGACCGCATGGATAACTCGCCCCGCCCCACCAACGACGACGATGGGTACGTCAGCGGCTGGGATTGGGACATTGTGCGCTGGGGCCCGACTCTCGATTTGAGCTCCAACACCTGGTACATGGTTCCCCAGCGCGATAGCACCCGCGCCCCGAATCCCGCCGACCAGTGGAAGTACGATGGGGCATTCGGCTCCTCGCACCCGGGCGTGTTCAACGGCGTGTTTGCCGATGGGGCGGTGCGGACCATGAGTCTTACGGTGCAGCCCGACGTGTTTGCGGCGGCCTGCACGCGCCGAAATGCCAAGAACGAGCCGCAGGTCGATCCCGGCTCGCTCTGATGCCCACCGGCCGGCTGCCCGGATTACCCGCCGATGACCGCCGGGCATGAGCCGACTTCCGATCCGCTGGCGTGGATCGACGAGGAGTTGGCCCGCTTGGAGCGCCAAGGACTGCGGCGGCGGCTCTTTGCGCGCCAGGGACCGCAAGGCCCCACGGTGCGGGTGGAAGGCCGCGAGCTGATCCACTTCGGCTCGAACGATTACCTGGGCCTGGCCAGCGATCCGCGTTTGGCGGCTGCCGCGGCCGAGGCCATCCGCGCCCAGGGGTGGGGTAGCGGCGCAAGCCCGCTGATCCTCGGCCGCAGCGTGGCCCACCAGCAGTTGGAAGAGGCCCTGGCCCGCTTCGAAGGTACGGAAGACGCCCTGGTTTTTCCCTCCGGCTACGCGGCCAATACGGGGACCATCGCGGCCTTGGTCGGCCCTGGCGACGCGGTGTTCACCGACCGCAAGAATCACGCCAGCCTGTTGGATGGCTGCCGCCTTTCCCGAGCGGACGTGCGGGTCTATCCCCACGGCGACTGGCAGCACTTGGACCGGCTGCTGGCCCGCTCGCCCGCCCGGCGCCGCCTGATCGTTACCGATGGGCTTTTCAGCATGGACGGCGATCTGGCCCCGTTGGTGCCATTGGTGGAGGTCGCCCAGCGCCACGGCGCCATGCTGCTGGTGGACGAAGCCCATGCAACGGGCGTGTTCGGGCAGCAGGGGCGCGGCACGGCCGAGGCCCTGGGCGTGGAACCCCATATCGCCGTGCGCGTCGGCACCCTCAGCAAGGCCCTGGGTTGCGCCGGGGGTTTCGTGGCCGGCAGCCGGCGATTGATCCAGTGGTTGGTCAATGCGGCTCGGCCGTATGTGTTCTCGACGGCCGGCCCGGCGGCCAATGCGGCGGCCGCGATGGTGGCGCTGGAGATCGTGCAGCGGGAACCCCATCGCCGCACCCAGCTTTTGGCGCGGGCCGCCGAACTCCGCCGGCAGCTCGCCGAACGGGGGTGGAATGTGGGGAACTCGGCCAGCCAGATCATCCCCCTGGTCGTAGGCCAGGTCGATACGGCGGTGCAACTGTCGGCGCGGCTGCGGCAGCAGGGAATCTTTGTGCCGGCCATCCGCCCCCCTACCGTCCCCGAGGGCGAAGCCTGCCTCCGCATCAGCCTCACCGCTGCCCATACCGAGGCGATGGTCGCCG
Source organism: Planctomycetaceae bacterium (assembly GCA_037442445.1). Taxonomy (GTDB): domain Bacteria; phylum Planctomycetota; class Planctomycetia; order Pirellulales; family Thermoguttaceae; genus JANLFZ01. The sequence goes on along the minus strand of JBBIQF010000151.1, from coordinate 9,749 downwards.
CCCTGGTGGCGGCCTTGGACAAGCCCGAACCATAAAGGCCCCTCGCCTCGGCGCGATTCGCATCGGCCCTGGCGATTTCGGCCGGCAATCGCGCGATTCACTCCGGCAAGTGCGTTGCCCGGCGCGAAAGCCCGGCTGGCGGCGCTTGAGGTTTGCGACTCGTGCTTGCGCCGGTGGGGCATGGTCTGCCGGGCGTGCCGGGCGCTCAGGTTGCGGGAATGCTCTCGCCCCGCAGCAGGTCTTCCCACGTTTGCCGGCGGCGGACCAGATGGGCCTGGCCATTGCACAGCAGCACCTCGGCCGCCAGCGGCTTGGCGTTGTAGTTCGAGCCCATCACGAATCCGTACGCCCCGGCGCATTCGATGACCAACAGGTCGCCGACCGCAGCGGCCGGCAGCCGGCGACGCGCCACGATGCCCCCTTCCTCTTGCGTGAAGATGTCGCCCGACTCGCACAGCGGCCCGCCCACGATCACCTCGTGTTCGGGCCTTTGGGTGTTGCCGTCGGCCGGCACGATGGACATGGGATGGTAGGCCCCGTACAGGATCGGCCGGGCCAGATTATTGAACCCCGCATCGACCAGATAGAACAGGTTGCCCCCCTGGCGTTTCACGGCACGGATTTCGGTAATCAGATATCCGCTTTCGGCCACCAGGTAGCGCCCCGGCTCGATCTCCAGGCGGAGCGGGTGGCCCATGCGGGCCTCCAGCCGTTTGCGGGTCTCGTGCCAAAGCTGGTAGTACCGGTCCAGGTCGATGTACTCCTCGCCCTGGCGATAGGGGATGGGCAATCCGCCGCCGGCGCTGATGTACCGCAGGTTGCGCCCGGCGACTTCGGCGGCCGACTCCATGGCCCGGCACACCTGGGCCAGGTGCGCAAAATCGCTCCCCGAACCGATGTGCATGTGCAGGCCCACCACCCCCAGCCCGTAATGGTCGGCGGCCACCAGGCACTCGGCCAGTTGCTCGTGCCAGATGCCGTGCTTCGAGCACTCGCCGCCGGTATTGGTCTTGCGGCTGTGCCCGTGCCCAAACCCCGGGTTGACCCGCAGCGTGATCTCGCGCCCGGGGGCCCGGCTGCCATACTGGTCGATCATGTCGGCCGAGCCGCAATTGACGTGGATGTTCTTTTCGATCACCAGCTCCAGCGATTCGCGGTCGAAGATGTCGGCCGTGTACACGATGGGCGGCGGATCGCCGTGGGGGGGATATCCGGCAGCCAACGCCCGGTGCACCTCCCCGGCACTGACCGCATCGACCAGGGCCCCGTGCCGCCGCAAGAGGTCCAGCACCGCCAGATTCGAACAGGCCTTCTGCGCGTACCGCACATGGTCGAACGCCCTGAGATCGGACAGGCGCTCGACGATCTTCGCCGCATCGTACACGAAGGTGGGCGTGCCGAAGCGCTGGGCCAGTTCCATCACGGCCCAGCCAGCGATCTCCGTGCGGCAATTCCGAAAAACCGGGGGCGGCGGCATGGGGAACTCTGCTTCGATCAAAACGCCTCAGGGGTGCCGCATCGAGGCCGGGAAAACATCGCAGGCCTAGACGTCGGCCGAGCCGAGCAGCCGGGGAAAGGCCTCGCGGATGTGCTGGAGCAGCTCGCGGTAGTCGATCGATTCCACATCCTCGCCCAACAGCTCGACGTCGTAGTAGCCGCGGTAGCCGGCCCGCTCCAGCCGCTCCACGATGGCCTGCAAAGGCAACAACCCCTCGCCCAGGCGGCAGCGGTTCTGCTCGCCGGCCGGCGGAGTCCGCCCGTCGCCAAGCTGCACCAAGGCGATTTGCGGCACCAGCTCGGGCAGGCGGGCAAGCACATTCAGGTCCCAGCCCAAATGATAGGTATCGAACAACAGTTTGACTTGCGGGTGCCCTACCGCCGAAAGCATCGCCAGCCCGTCTTCCAGCGAGGTCAAAAACGTGAAGTCCCCCGCGCAGCCCGGGTGCATGGGTTCGATGGCCAACTGGACGTTCAGATCGGCGGCCAGGGGGGCCAGCTCTTTGAGCGCGTCGCGGAACAGCCGGCGGGCATGGTTGTGCGTATGGGTGCCGCGGGCGCCACTGTACACCACCAGTGTAGGGGCCCCCAAAGCGTGGGCCGTGCGAATCGCCTCGGTGGCGTCCTCGACGCTTGCACGGAACGTGCGGCCGTCGCTGCCGGTGAACCCGCCGGCCCAAAACAAATGCGATACCTTCAGCCCGGTCTCGGCCAGCAACTCGACCGCCTTGGTCTCGCCATAGTCGGAGAGCTTGCGACGCCACACCCCGATCGAGGGGATGCCGGCGGCGGCGTACTGGGTGACATCTTCTTCGAACGACCAGCGGTAAGTCGTCGTCTCGTTGATCGAAAGCCGAGCCATCCGCGTGTACTCCTTGGCGGGTAGTATCCGCAATTCAAGTCCGGCTGTAAAGCGGAACTACTGGCCTTGACCCGCTTTGCTGTTGGCCGCCACACTACCAGGCCATGTCCCGCATGACCCGATACGTGCTGGCCGAGCTGACCAAGGTGTTTTCGGTCGCCCTGGTGGGCCTGACCACGATGATGCTCTTGGTAGGGGTGGTCCGCGAGGCCGTGGCCCAGGGACTGCCCCCCGCCCAAGTCGTGCGCCTGATCCCCTTCGTGCTGCCGGATGCCTTGCGGTTCGCTATCCCGGTAACCCTCCTCCTGGCGGTCACTATGGTGTACGCCAGGATGTCCGGGATGAACGAGATCGTCGCACTAAAGGCTTGCGGCATTTCGCCTTTTGTCGTGTTGTGGCCGGCCTTGGGGATGGGCTTCCTCCTGAGCCTGGCCACGGTGTGGTTGAACGATCTTGCCCCCACATGGGGGAGGGCGGGCATCCGGCGGGTGGTTATCGAAGCCGCCGAAGACATCGCCTATAGTATGCTTCGCACCGAGCGGCGATTCACCGGTCGCCGGCTTTCGATCAACGTCAAGCGGGTCGAAGGGCGGACGTTGATCCGCCCCACGGTTACGGTCGGCCGCCGGGGTAGCACTCCCCCCATCACGGTTACCGCCGAAAGCGCCCGCATCGAAACCGACTACCACGAACGGGTACTGCGCATCGAGTTCCGCAACGGCACCATGGATATCGAGGGGCGGGCGACGTTCAGCTTTCTGGAGCCTCGCACCATCGAATTGCCGCTTTCGGATGCCAGCGGCCCGGAGGAATCGACCCCCAGCCCTTCCTGCATCCCCCTGGCCGATATCCCCCGCCAGACGGCCGAGCAACTCGCGGCCATCGCCCGGCAGGAACAAGAGGTGGCGGCCGAGGCCGCCTGCCGCATGTTCACCGGCGAGTTCGACCTCTTGGCCTCCGACGCATGGGCCCAGCGTGCCGGCGCGCTGGCCGAGATGCGCGGCCGATTGTACCGCCTTTGGCTCGAACCCTACCGCCGCTGGTCCACCGGATTCAGTTGCCTGTTTTTCGTCTGGGTGGGGGCTCCGATGGCCGTGTGGCTCCGCAAGCCCGAACCGCTGACCGCCTTCTTCCTTTGCTTTGCCCCCATCCTGATCGTGTACTACCCCTGGCTGATTTACGGGATCAATGGTGCCAAGAACGGAACGATTCCGCCGGTGCTGGTATGGTCGGGCAACGGGGTGCTGCTGGTGTGGGGCGCATGGATGCTTCGGAAAGTGATGCGGTATTAGCCGCGCAGAAACGGAAAAACGCCGGACTCGTACGCCGGGCCCCGAGCCGGGCGCGTAAGCGCCCGGTGCGAACCGTCCGCCCGCAGCGCTGTACCCGGCCACCAATCGAGTTGGTCCGCTCGTGCCCCGGCCGCGCTCCCTAGAGAGCGTCGGGGTCGAAAACGCCGCTAAGGCCAGCCCCCTTGCTGTCCGGCGTCATGATGTGCCGGAAGACCTGGTAATTCATGTCGGCACGCAGTGGGACCACGTGCCCATCGCAGAAGGCGGCCAAAGCCAAGCCGGGATGGCGAGACGCGGGATGCGCCAGCGCGATGGAAGGATTTTCGTAGTTCTGGTTCGTGTCGAGTTCGGCGTTGATGGCCAGGCTGGGAACCAGCGGCGCCGCAGATCCACTCGTGGCCCCGTCCCAGATCATTCCCACATCGGCTTCGGAAATGGCCCGGCGGGCGTCGCGGGTTACCCGAACCGGGTCATTGGGCAACCCGGAAACTTGGTTGGACGTCGGTATGTAGCTGGTGGCGTGGACGTTTTCGGACAACATGAGCGTATTGCTAGTGCCATCCCACTGCCCCACGCGGTCCAGGGACATGCGCACTTTCTGCCCCGTAAACCACGACTGGTGGTTGAAGAACAACCCCGTCTTGGGCCCATCGGCGACCGGCGGGGTCCCGCCGGACGGGGTGTCGGCCACGCCCGTATTGGCAACGTAAGCCAGCGGGGTGGGAGTCAGGCTCCGGTCCCGCGGGTCGCTCGGGCACGTGAGGACCGTCAAGTTGACGCGCAAGGCCGAATAGCTGCCCCGGCTCATCAGTTGGCGATCGCTCCATTGGAGCCACAGGTCGTTGCGTTCGAGATGCGGGAGCACGAGGACGATCCAACTGACGTCGATAAACCATTCCCCGGCGGGAATCGCGGTGTAAGGGAGCGTCATCGGGGCATCGTCTGGCATCGGTAGTGCGGTAGATGCCTGGTGTAGGAACTTTGCGTAAGGGGGTAGCTCGCGTCGAAGATTCGAAGCTGAGCACCGCCGTGCTGAGCTGCTTGAGGTTGTTGGCACACTGGCTGCGGCGAGCGGCCTCGCGGGAATTCTGCACCGCTGGCAGCAACAGCGCCATCAGCATCCCGATGATGGTGATGACCACCAGCAGTTCCACCAGAGTAAAACCCCTGCGCGATCGGGAATTCATGGCTGGCCTCCTTCTCTAAACTCCCGGAACAGCGATCGCCCAGCGCAATCCCCACAGACAGCCTTGATGATATCTTGCCCCTAGCGCCCGCCGGCCACAGATCGGGCAACGCACAGCCCTCACAGGCCAACACACGCACGTCCTCAGGTCCGCAAGGCGCCGAGAACCCGCCCTGAGCGCTTAAGCCGAGGGCCATCAGTCCCGCGAATGGTTTCGCGGCAAGCCCGCGGACGCCCCAAAAGTGGCACGCGTGGGGTACGGGGCTCAGTTCCAGGGACTATCTACGTACCAAACATTCGAATCGATGTAATACCAATTCGAACCAATCATGTACCAAAGCCGGCCGGCAACGTAGCTTCCGGGGGCGGACGGATCCGTGGTTCCGTAGCCGGTCCAGTTGTTCATGAACCACGAGGCCTCACCCTGCGTCCAAGTAGACGAGTTGCTCGGTCGAATCCAAGCTTGGATGGTGTAATTGGTGCACCCGGGCGGAATGCTGTAGGTGCCGGGCCAGTTGACTTCGTAATTGGTGCGCGTGGAGTACTGCGCTGCCGTAACGCTGATGGACTGCGCCTCCAGATGTGGGACACACACGCACCAAAGCCGCACTCCGAAAAACAGGCGGAGGACAGATCGACGTCGGAGGTCCAGATTGCACAAGCTGGTGCCATGTACGCCGTTGGATTCTCCGCCGTCTCGTTCCGGCGCAGATTCCGAAACGGCTACTGGCACACACGCGTATTGATATTCTGTCGTGCTTACCCCCGCCCAGACTTGATCAGCAGAAAACATTAGCTCGTACGTGACATTTCTCCTTTTCCCCGAAGGCAAGGCCGCAGCCGACAGTGGAGGGCCGCCTCCTTGAATCCTGCCGACGAAAACAAGACTATTTTAGTCCGGCGAGCGTCTTGGCAGCAATGATTTGGCACGCAACCCCGACCTCGATTCTTGCCATGTTCCGCATTGGTGAGGTGCGGCTATTTGGTAAATCATCGCATGACAATGAGTTGCACGCATTGCATGACCAGGCAAGCGCGTGCGACACAACTCGTTGGGGCGTAATGAGTCACGGCAAAGTGGCAAAAGCCCAGCCAAGTGAATAGGGTCTTCGGGAGCCGGGGCGGCGGCGGGGGATATCAGTCGCGGTAGCGGCGCAATAGGTCGCCGTAGGCGTCGATCCGCCGGTCCCGCAGGAAGGGCCAGTGGGTCCGTGCGGTTTCGATCGCCTGGCGCGGGCAGGCCACCACCAGGACCTCCTCTTGATCGCGGGAAGCCCGGGCAAGGATGTTTCCGTAGGGGTCGGCCACGAACGAGGCGCCCCAAAACTCCAGGCCGCCTTCGTGGCCCACCCGGTTGACCGCCGCCACGTACATCCCGTTGGCGATGGCATGGCTGCGCATCATGGTTTCCCAGGCGGCGTGCTGGCTTGGGCCCCAGGTGGACTTCTCTTCGCGCAACCAGCCGATGGCCGTCGGGTAAAGCAGCACCTCGGCGCCGGCCAGCGCCACCAGCCGGGCCGCCTCGGGAAACCACTGGTCCCAGCATACGCAGACGCCCAGCCGCCCGTACTGCGTGGCAAAGCTCGGGAATCCCAGATCGCCCGGCGCGAAGTAGAACTTCTCGTAATACCGGGGGTCGTCGGGGATGTGCATCTTGCGGTAGATGCCGGCGGGCCGGCCGTCGGCATCCAGCACCACGGCCGTGTTGTGATACACCCCCGGCGCACGCCGCTCGAAGATCGAGGCCACCACCACCACCCGGTGCTGGCGGGCGGCATGGGCAAGGGCATCGGTGGTGGGGCCGGGCACCGGCTCGGCCAGGGCGAAATGCCGGTGGTCCTCGGTCTGGCAGAAATAGGGGCCGGTGAACAGCTCGGGCAGGCAGACCACCTGGGCCCCCCGGCCGGCCGCCTGGCCGATGCGCTCCATCGCCTTGGCCACGTTCTCCTCCCGGGCGGCGGCGCACCGCATCTGCACCAGGGCGACGACCAGCGAAGCGCCATCATGGGCATCGGGAGGGTGAGCCATGGTATTTCCCAGGGGGTGGAGATTCCATGGGGCCAAAGCGGCAGCCGCCCCGCGAAGCGCCGACCCCGCAGGGCATGCAAACGCCTGTCGCCGGCCGGACCTATCGCCGTCTACCGCCGCGGCCGCTGGGCGCCGGCCAGGCCCAATTATACCGTCGGGTTGGAGCACTTGGGGTTTTCCAGTCCCCGCAGCAAGCGGGCGCCTGCGCGGCGTTCAGCCGGCCGGCAGGTGAATCGAGAAGGTGCTCCCCTGGCCCGGGGTGCTGGTGACCGAGGTGCGGCCGCCATGGGCCTGGGCGATGTGTTTGACGATGGCCAATCCCAGCCCCGTGCCGCCCAACTCGCGGCTGCGGGCTTTATCGACCCGATAGAACCGCTCGAAGATGCGGGGCAAATGTTCCCGGGGGATACCGCACCCCCGGTCCACGACGCGGATTTCGATTTCGCTAGGCCCGGCCGCCGCCTCGACCCGTACCGCCTGGCCTGGCGGGCTGTTCTTGATGGCGTTATCGACCAGGTTGACCACCGCTTGCTCCAAGAGCACGGCGTTCAGCCGCGCCACCAGCCGCTCGTCGCAGGCCAGCTCGATGGGGATATGCTTGCTTTCGGCTTTGGGCCGGCAGGCCTCGATGGCGGCACGCAGCACCGGCGCTAAGGGCTGCCGCTCCAATGAAATCTCCATCTTTTCCGGCCCCTCGTCCAGGCGCGAGAGGGTCAGCAGGTCGTCGATCAGGGCCTGGAGCCGCTCGGCCTGTGCGGCGATGATCCGCAAAAACCGCACCGTATCTTCCGGGCGATCGACGCTGCCGTCCAGCAGGGTTTCGACATACCCTTTGATCGAGGTGACCGGCGTTTTCAGCTCGTGCGAGACGTTGGCCACGAAGTCGCGGCGGAGGTTTTCGAGCTGTTTCAGGCGCGTAACATCGTGCAGCACCACCAGGGCCCCGCGGGGCTTCTCGGCCGCATCGTAAAGCACCGACCCCTGGGCATGGAGCAGGCGGGGTTCGTCGGGCGATTGCAGGAGCTGAATTTCGTCGGAAGCGGCCGCCTGCCGCCGCAGCACGTCCGAAACCAGCCGTTGCAGGGCGGGATTGCGCACCACTTCTTGAAGGCTTCGGCCGATGGCCTGTGCCCGCGGCACGCCGATCAGCTCCGCGGCCGCCGCGTTGAGGCTGAGGATCCGCTCGTCCTCGTCGACGGCCAGGACCCCCTCGGCCATGCTGGCCAAAATGGCCTCGCGCTCGTTCCATTGGCGGACCAGTTCCTGCATCCGGCTTTGCAGGGCATTTGCCAGGCGATTGACCGCGGTGGCCAGGTCGGCCAGTTCCTCGGGGTCGGGCAAGGGGGCCGTATGGCCCAGGTCGCCCTGGGCAAAGCGGTCCAGGATGCGCCCCAGGTGGCGGAGGAAGCGGCCGGTCTGGCGCGAAAGCCGCATCGCCACCACCGCCGCCAGGCCCATGCCCGCTGCCAGCCCCACCAAGGCG
>JBBIQF010000151.1:0-1391 GCA_037442445.1 Planctomycetaceae bacterium | reverse complement strand
AGCACCCCGCCGCCCAAAAGCCATTGCAGTAAGGCCGTCACTGCGGCCGTGCCCAGCACCGCGGCAAGATAGGACCAGAACAGTTGCCAGAAAAGGCTTCGACCAATCATGGGGCAGAAAACCCGACAATGCTAAGGGCGTACCGCATGGGCGCCTTGGGTTTGTGCCATTGTATCGTAAAGCCGATAGGTTGGCGCATGCCCGTTTGGGCCGTGCCGAGTGGGCACCTTGCCCGGCGGGATGCAGCCGCGACAACCGCACCACAATGCCGGGATGGCTCGGCACTACACGGCAGCCGAGACGGCTGCACCAGGAGACTGGCACGGGTGCACCACGAGATTGGAGGGACGGCCTGCGGGGGCGACGTCTGTCTTGCCCACTTGACACATGACCGCGGAGAACCGATTCTGGATGGACTTGCGCGGTTTCGCACCGCAGCGGGCATCCTGCCCGCTGGGGCGCAGGCCAGACGCCTGCACCACAACGCAGCCGGAACGGCTGCACCACAAAGAAAGTTGCAACATGTCCGGCCGGCTTGCCAGGCCGGCGTGCAGAGAAAGGTATCATCCTTACGGGAGAATAAGCGATGCCGGATCACAGTTCCGCGATGTCGCGGCGGCGTTTTTTGGCTGCGGCCGGGGTGTCCGCAGCGGGCGCCTTGCCGATGTTCGTGCCGGGCCGCGTGCTGGGCAAGGATGGGGCGGTTTCGCCCAGCGAGCGGATCGTCTTGGGCGGGCTGGGCATCGGCGCCCGGGGGCAGCACGTGCTGGGATGCATGATGGACGAGCCGGTGGTGCAGTTCGTGGCCATCGCCGATGCCCGCCGCATCCGCCGCGAGGCCATCAAGAATATGGCCGACACCAAGTACGGCAACAAGGATTGCGCCACCTACCGCGATTTCCGCGAGATGCTGGCCCGGCCGGATATCGACGCCGTGCTCATCGCCACTGGCGACCGCTGGCACACGCTGGCATCGATTTACGCGGCCAAGGCGGGCAAGGATGTGTATTGCGAGAAGCCCTGCTCGATGACTATCGCCGAGAGCCGGGCCCTGGCCGACACCTTCCGCCGCTACGGCCGCATCTACCAGGCCGGCACCCAGCGGCGGAGCATCGCCAATTTCATTTTTGCGGCCGAATTGGTGCACTCGGGCAAGCTGGGCAAGCTCAAGGCGGTGCACGCCAACACCCTGCCGCCCGCCGTCCGGCACGACTGGCTGCCGGCCGAGCCCGAACCCCCCAAAGACGAAGTCGATTGGGACCTGTGGCTGGGGCCTTGCCCCTGGCGGCCCTTTAACCGGCAGTACGTGGCCGGCGGCTGGCGCGGGTTCTTCGACTTCCATGGCGGCGGCATCCTGGAGTGGGGTGCGCACACGGTGGATTTGTGCCAGT
>JBBIQF010000150.1:0-13471 GCA_037442445.1 Planctomycetaceae bacterium | reverse complement strand
CCCCCCCCCCCCCCCCCCCCCCCCCCCGCGCCCCCCCCCCCCCCCCCCCGCCCCCGCCCCCCCCCCCCCGGCCGCCCCACCCCCCCCCCCCCCCCCCCCCCCCCCCCCCCCCGGGCCCGCCGTGCTTCCGCAGCGCCGAGGAGGCCAGCCAGTATCTGATTATCGAGCACTCGATCTGTACGGTGCCTTGGGATGATGCCGGGCCGTTCCTCCGCTGGTCGGTCACCTACGAGGCACCGGACGAAGCTGCCGAAGACGCCCTGATGGAAGAGACGGAGCGCCGGCTGCGCGCGATGCGCCTGGTTTTTTGAGCGGCCGGTGCCGGGCGTGGCGGGCGGAGCCCTGTGGGGGCGGGCCGGGGCGTATGGTGGCAGGCCGGCGACTTCCGGCGCGTCATCTGGCGCAAGCGCGTGGGCCCATGCGTGGCGGGCAGAGGCGACAGGAAACGCCTAAGCCGCTCTGGCGCCATCGCAAGTGCATGTCCCTGGGCAAGCCATGTTGCTTGACCCCCGCGGCGGGGCGTGGTAGATTCGCAAGGTCCCGTGCCTGCCTCTGGAGCTCGCGTATTGCGGCCTGGAGCGCTTGGGGTGGCCGGGGACATCGCACCGCCGGCTGGAGGGTTGCAACGATGCGCAAGAGCCAATCGACTACGCGACGTGTGTTTCTGCGGCAACTGAGCGTTTCCGGGGCGGGGCTGGTGGCGCTGCCCCATTTTGTGGCCGAGCGGGCCTGGAGTGCGGGCGGGGCTTCGCAGCGGCTGAACGTGGCCCTGTTGGCCTGCGGCGGGCGCATGCGGCAGCTCTTGCCCTCGATCCTCCAGTCGGGCGAGAACATCGTGGCGGTCTGCGACGTGGACCAGCGCGAAATCGCCCGGCTCATCCAAGGGGGCGGCAAACGCCAGCGGCAGGGCAACCCGCTGGAAAAGGTCAAAGTCTACGAGGATTACCGGAAGCTGCTGGAGAAGGAAAAATCGGTCGATGCGGTGGTCATCGCCCCGGGCCAGCGCTGGCACGTGCCCATGAGCAAGGCGGCGATACTCTTGGGCAAGCATGTGTTCTGCGAAAAGCCGCTGTGCCATAGCTGCGCCGAGGCCCGCCAGATCCAAGAGCTTGCCCGGCAGATGCCCAAGCTGGTCACGCAGATCGGCTCGCAAGGCGGTTCCACCGACACGTTCCGCCGCAGCATGGAGGTGATCCAGGCCGGCCTGTTGGGCAAAATCCGCGAAGTGCACTGCTGGATCAACCGCGGTTTTCCGCCCAGCGCACCGGTGGACCAGAATGCCGACCCCATCCCCGCCGGGCTGAACTGGGACTTCTGGTGCGGGCCCTCCCGCGTGCTGCCCTTCAAGAATTACTACCTGGGCGGTTGCCTGGCATGGGGGCGCTGGCTGGAGTTTGGCGATGGGCATCTGGCCGATATGGGGGCGCATGGCTTGAACCTCCCCTGGCGGGCGCTGCGATTGGGGGCGCCGTTGAAGGCCTCGGTGGAGATTCCGGAGCCGCTGAAGGACAGCTACCCCTCGGCCACGACGTTCCGCTGGGAGTTCGCCGCCCGGGGCGACCTGCCCCCGGTCACCCTGTGGTGGCACGACGGGGCCAAAGCCGGCCCGCCGCCGGAACTCGGCAGCAAACTGCTGACCACCTACAAGAGCGTCCCCACCAACGGCGTGCTGTTTGCCGGCGAGAAGGGCATCCTGTTTTCGGATGCCTGGGGTGTAGGCGGAGTCGTACGATTGAACGAGGACCCGCGTTGCCGAGGGGTGCTCGACCACGAGGCGGCCAAGTCCATCCCGGTCACCCTGCCGCGGGCCAAAGGCCAGAACCACATGCAAGAATTCCTGGATGCGTGCAAGGGGCTGACCAAGACCTTCCAGGGCTTCGAGTCGGCCGCCTGCGTGGCCGAGATCGCCATGGTGGGAATCGTCACCTTGCGCCTGGGCAAGCCCATCGAATGGGATAGCGCCAATCTGAAGGTCAAAGGGGAACCGGAAGCCGAGCCTTTGGTCCATCGCCCCCAGCGGACCAAGTGGCTGTAACGAACGCGACATGCGCACCGGGGTAGCCGAGAGGCTTGAATGACCCTGCTCTATTACGACCCGTGTTTTCTGCGGCATGAGACGGGTGCTCATCCGGAGCGTGCCGACCGGTTGCGGAGCATCGCCCAGCGGCTGGCGCACAGCGGCCTGGACCGCAAGTGCCGGCGCCCCGAGTGGGAGGCGGCCTCGCGGCAGGAACTGGGGCGTGTCCACTGGCCGCGATACATCGACGAAGTCTGGGCGATGGCCAAGTCCGGCGGCGGCGAGCTGGACGCCGATACGGTGGTGAGCCCGGCGTCCTACGAGGTCGCCCTGCAGGCGGCCGGCGGGGTCTGCGATGCCGTGCGGCGCGTGGTCCGAGGCGAAGATACCACGGCGCTGTGCCTGGTCCGGCCGCCCGGGCACCACGCCCTGGCCAGCCGCGCCATGGGCTTCTGCCTGTTCAATAACGTGGCGGTCGCGGCCCGAGTGGCACTCGATGAACTGGGGCTGGAGCGGGTGCTGATCGTCGATTGGGACGTACACCACGGCAATGGCACGCAGGCTGCTTTCTGGGAAGAGCCCCGGGTGGGCTTCCTCTCGATCCACCGCTGGCCCTTTTACCCTGGCACGGGGCTGGAGGATGAGACCGGTGCAGGGCCGGGCCTGGGCTACACCGTCAATCTGCCCATCCCGTATGGCACGACGCGCGCCGATTACCTGGCCCGCTTCACGCTGGCCTTGGACCGATTCGCCGACCGGGTGAAACCGCAACTGGTGTTGGTCAGCGCGGGGTTCGATCCGCACCGCCTGGACCCGGTGGGCGATTTGGGGCTGGAGGTCGAGGACTTCGCGGCCCTGACCTCGCGGGTGCTCGACGTGGCCGACGTCCATGCCGCCGGCCGGCTGGTCAGCGTGCTCGAAGGGGGGTACCATCTCGAGGCGACGGCCCAGGGTGTTGAAGCCCATCTGGCCGAGCTGCTCAAGCGGAGCGCCGGCCCACGGGGCCGCCCCTCGCCTTCCGCCCGGCAGCGAAAATGACTGGCTTGGCCCAACGACCGCCTTCGTGGAACGCGGCAAGCAGGCACCCCTATGGCGTGGCAGGGCATCGTGGGGCATGACCGGGTGGTCGAGCAGTTCCGCCGGGCGCTGGCCCGGGGACGCCTGGCCACTAGCTTTCTGTTTGCCGGCCAAAGCGGTATCGGCAAGCGGCGTTTCGCGGTCACCTTAGCCCAGGCCCTGCTCTGCGCCCGCCGCCCCGAAGCAGCCCTCGATCCGTGCCAAGAATGCCCGGCGTGTGTTCAGGTGCGGGCCAATTCGCACCCGGATTTCGAGCTGGTGGCCAAGCCCCCCGACAAATCCGCATTGCCGGTGGAATTGCTCATCGGCGACGCCGAGCACCGCATGCGCCAGGGATTGCTGCACAAGCTGGGGCTCAAACCGCTCCAGGGGCGGCGCAAAGTGGCTGTCATCGACGATGCCGATTACTTGAACCCCGAGGGGGCCAACGCGCTTCTAAAGACCTTGGAGGAAGCGGCCCCGCACTCGGTGCTGATCCTGCTTTCGAGCAGCCCGGCCCGGCAGTTGCCCACGATCCGTTCGCGGTGCCAACTGGTGCGTTTCCATCCGCTAGCGGCGCGTGAGGTGCAGGAAATCCTGCTGGAGCAGAACCTGGTGGCCGACGCCGCCCTGGCCGCCCGCCTGGCCGCCCACTGCGGCGGCAGCGTCGAGCGGGCCCTGGAACTGGCCGACCCCGCGTTGTGGCAGTTCCGCGACCGGCTGCTGGACGCCCTGGCGGCGCCTCGGCTGGATGGTGTGCATCTGGCCGGCGAGGTCTCGGCCTTTGTGGAGGCGGCGGGCACGGAAGCCGCCACCCGCCGCGTCCGCCTCCGCTTGGTCCTGGATTTTGCCACCCAGTTTTTCCGAGGACTGGTACGGCTGCTGGCCGGCGCCCCTCTGCCCGAGGACGATTCCCGCGACCGTCTGATGCAAGCGATGCGCCATTGGCCCGCCGGCCGGCCAGCCGCCCAGGCGTGCCTCCAGCGGTGCCTCGAGGCCCTGGAACACGTCGAGCGGTTCGTCAACCAGGCCACGCTTATCGAATCGTGGGCCGACGACGTGTGCCGATTGCGGGACGGAGCCTGCGCCTTGCGCGCCTCGTAGCGCCCAGATGCCGGTGCACCCGCCCCGCCATCCCTCGACCCGGCCTGCCTCACTGCGAGCCCATGCCCTGGAGCGTCAGCATCAATCGCCGCGGGCCGCCGTCGTTGCGGTGCTCGCACAAGTAGATGCCCTGCCAGGTCCCCAGGCACAGGCGCCCATCGCGCACCGGCACCAAGAGCGATACCCCCAACAGCGAGGTCTTCACATGGCCCGACATGTCGTCCGGCCCTTCGACGGTATGGCGGTAGGGGGCGTGGTCGGGTGCCACGCGCGAAAGGGCGGTTTCCAGGTCCAGCGGCACATCGGGATCGGCATTCTCGTTGATCGAAAGCGAGGCCGAGGTGTGGAGCAGAAACAAATGCAACAACCCTACCTTGACCTGCCGCAGTTCCGGCAGGCCCTCAACCACCCGCGAGGTAATGAGGTGAAATCCCCGGGGAAACGGCGGCAATCGAAGTTCGCGCTGCAACCACACCACACTCACGGCACACTCGCAATGCGTCGCGCTGTTCTGCCATCGAACACCGGCAAACGTCTTATATTCTTGTGTGCCGAAGCGGCGGGTCAACCCGAAGTGCGTGGCGCCCTGCGGCGGAGCGCCCGGCGTGTTGGGCTGCCCGAGACGTGCTATACTGGCCGCAATCGCAGGGCGCGGTGTGCCCGGCGTTGGGGACCTGCGTGCTGGGCGGACATGGGGCACCTGGCAGCGGCCCGCGGGGCGATTGGCGTGCGCCAGGGCGCCGCGGCCGGGTCTTGCCCCAGGTTGTGGATCGACTTGCGAGAGGACCTGCAATGCGTGCGTCGAGCCGACGGGCTGTGATTGCCCCGCTGGTGCTTGCGGGCTTGGTGTGTTTGCAACCTTACCGGTCGGCGGCGGGGGCCGAGGACTGGCCCCAAGCCAAGTTCGATAGCCGCCGCTCGGGCGATGTGCCGGACCGCCGGATCGCCGGGCCGCTGGGCCTGGCGGCCGCGGTGCCCCTGAGCGATGCGGTGTTCACCTCGCCGGCCATAGCCGGCGGACGGGTGTACGTGGTCGATGGCTCCGGCGTGGCGTGGTGCTTGGAGGCGGCCAGCCTCCGGGTGCTGTGGAAAGTGGCGACCGCCGGCGGGCCGGCCAACTGCAACAACGTGTCCTCGCCCGCCGTGGCCGGTTCCTATGTCCACTTCGGCACGATGGCCGGCAAGTACTACGTGTTGGATGCCGCCAGCGGGTCGGTGGTGCGGCGCATCGACTGCGGCGAACCGGTGTTCAGCGCCCCGGTGGTCTCCGCAGGCCGGGTGTACTTCGCCACCTTGGGCGGAAAAGTGTATGCGTTGGAACCCGACGGGCGGATCGCCTGGATGTGGGACTTCGTCCGCGAGGTGCTGGGTTACCCGGGCGACCGGTGGGATGGCGGCCAGTGGCTGGCATTCAAGAAAGGCCGCGCCACATGGCGCGACCAGTTCTGCGTGCCCATCGACATCGCCGCTACGGGCCGCACGGTGGTGGTGCCCGCGGGCGGCCGTACCGTTTGGATCGAGGACACCGGCCAGCGCCCCGCGGTCCGCGGCATCGGGCTGGTCCCCGACCGCGCCGGCAAGGAGTACACCGCCGCCTTCGGGCAAACCCTTGGCCCCGACGGCGCCGTCTATCGCCAGTGGCATCGCCGCGACAACACCGGCCGGGTGGAAATCCTCCGCCTCCGCGGCGGCAAAGTGGAAACCGACTTCGTCCCCGGCACCGAAACCGCCATCAATCTGCCGGGGCTGATGAGCTTCTCGGCCGTCAGCCTGCGGGGTACCGACGTGTACCGCTGCCGGCCGGAAATGGGTTACGGCCTGTGCCGCCATCGGCCCGGCCAGAAACGGCCCGAGGTGCTGTGCCCCATCCCGGCCATCAGCTCCCCCATCCTTACCGCCGAGCACGCCATCTACGGCGGCCTGGACGGCCGGCTGTATGTGGTGCCCCTTTCCGGCCAGGGCCAGACCTGGTCGTTCCGCACCCCGTGGGAGACGCCCATCTCGGCCCCGGTGGCCGTGGCCGACGGCCGCATCTTCTTCGGCGGCGAAGACGGCTACCTGTACGTGCTGGGCCCCGGCGGCAACGCCCCGCTCCCTTCGCGCGACCTGGAGTTGTGGCGCATCCGCACGCCTTTGACCGGCCCGCGGGCCGGGCCCGAGTTCGACTGGTTCACCAATTACGGCGACCTGGCCAACACCAATGCCAACGATCAGGGGTTGCGCCCGCCTCTGTCGCTCCGCTGGATCCGCCGCTACGAGGGGACCTTCAAGCATCTGCCGGTTTTCGGCGGGGGGAGGATGTACACGCACACGGCCGAGGGGCAGATTTTCGCCGTCGAACAATCGACCGGCCGGCTCCTGTGGCGCCGCTACTTCCCCGAGGTGTACCTCGTTCACCTCGCCCATCTACCACCGCGAGCGCTTGCTGGTCCCCCAGGCCGGCATCAAGCAATCGCGATTGCGGTGCCTGGAAGCGGCCACCGGGCGGCTGGTGTGGGAAGTCCCCTTTACCGGCTCGCCCAGTTGGAGCCGACAGGCCCCGCCCACCCTGTGGAACGACCTGGCCGTGTATATGTTCGGCTCGGGAAAATACGCCGCCCAGGGCACGGCCAAGCCTTTCATCTTCAGCGGCACGCCACAACCTTCGCCCACCGGCGAAGAGATCATGAGCTGGATTTACACCCACGACAACCCGTACTATCCCCGCGACAACCGGCCATTGGTCCGCGCCTGGCACCTGGCCGATGGCCGCGAAGCCTGGAGCCTGGACTTCTCCGAGCTGGGTGCCGGCGGCAACGACTCGGGGCTGTGCCTAATGGACAATATCCTGTATTACTCGACGTTTTTCGGCTACGCGCCGCGCTCGGCCGGCCCCTCGCCGCCCACCGGCTTGACCGCCGCACTGGATCCCGCAACCGGCAAAGTCCTTTGGAAAAACACCCAATACTCGGTAACCGCCGGGTGCACCATCTCGGGGCGCGACGGCCGGCTGTACCTGGGCGGCTACAATCGGCCCCATGCCAAGACCACGCGCCGCTTCGTCCGCTGCTTGGATGCCCGCGACGGCCGCCTGCTGTGGGAATCGGAGCCGGTGGCCTCGGCCGTCAACGTCGTCTCCGTGGGCCCGAAATACCTGTTCGCTAACGCCTCCGGCGGCGATGGCTACGTGCTGGACCGCAACACCGGCCGCATCCTCTCGCGCTTCAATTTCGGCTACGCCTGCACCCGTTTTACCCTTTCCGAACCCTATGTGCTGGGCTGCAATTTGGACATGATCGACCTTTCGGACGGCAACAAGCTGGTGTGGACCGGGCCCGCTGTCGATAGCCGGGAATGTGTCGGTGCGGTGGTCTCCAACGGCCGGATGTTTTACACCGCCCAGGCTACCGGCATCCAACTGTGCGCCGCCTACGGCGAGGAAGCCAAAGCATCGCCACCCCCTTGGCGCTGAGCCGCAAGTTCGGAAACCGCTGGGTGGGTCCGCACCGCGGCGTTTCGCCCCGAGCCGGGCCCCGAGCCGGGCCCGTAAGGGCCCGGTGCGGCCGGTCCAAGTGCCGGGCCCTGGAGGGACGCGCTCTGTCGCGTCTGGCGTGCTCTGTCGCGTCTGGCGTGTTTACCATTGCATCGCCGGGCAACCCACGACGCGTCGGCCACGACGGAGCGTGGCCCTCCAGCCGTGCGTGGCCCTTCGACCAACCCTGGCCTGCCCCCGACTGCCTGGCCGGCTGTTGCCGGGCGGTGTAACATGAACGGGGTTGCCACGCCGTGGCATCGGCGTCATGTTGGTCCACACGGTGTTGGAGGGGGGCCAGTGGTTTTTCTGCGCTGCCTGTATCGGCGCGACATTTCTCGGGAGATGATCAGCCTGGTCGCCCGGGCGTGCCTCTGGCTGGCCCGGCAGCCGCCCAAAGCGGTGGACCGAAGCGCCGTAGGTCTTGCGTTGTTTCGCGCGGCGTTGGAGGAGAAGCCGCCAGCGGTCTGCGCGGCTGTGGCCGCCTACGGTGTGACGGTTGCAGATCTGCTTCCGCCGATCGGCGTCGCCGCGGCGATTGCCTGCGAGCCAGACCGATCCGGTACCGTCTCCCTGCCCGAGGCCGCCGCCCAGGCAAACCTGGCTGGCGACGCCTTGTACTTGCAGGCATTGAACGAGTGTTTGAACCATTGGATGGACCTGGCCGAGGTTCAAGCCTCGGCCCGCAGCGACCGGGTCCTGTGCCCGGAACACGTCCTGTTGGCGATTCTCGAGGCGGAGGGGCCTTGGAAGGAGGTTCTCGGCGCGCGGGGGCTTTCGCCCGAGGCCATTCGAGCCGGCCTATGCGCGGAACTTGCGGTGCGCACCGGCATCGGGCCAGCGGGGGCCGGCGCGCTGGCCAGCCCCTATCCCGTGGCCGGCTGGTGGGATTCGCCCGCCGCAGGCGTGCCCCGCCGCTTCGGCGTCGGCGGGATGCTGGTGATTGTGACCATGTTCGCGGTGCTCTACGCAGGGCTGCAATGGTTGCACGCCCCGCCGGTGGTGTTCCTGGCCGCCGCCGTGTTCTTCGCCGGCCTGGCCCTGGGGCAGATGCTCTTGCGGGGCGGAAAGTCGCCGCGGGCCGCCTCGGTCAAGATGGGGGCCATCCTCTGGCCCATCGAAATGCTCGTCCTCATGCTTTTTCTCAATCGCGGCAATACCCCAGGCCCCGACATTAGCGGATTGCTGTTTGCGACCATCATCAACGTGGGTATCGGCGCGGTGCTGGGGTACTTGGGCGGGTGCCTGGTGGCGGGCGTCGTGCTGGTGTTGGATATGGCCCGGGACCTCTTCGGCCGTTTGCGCCGCTCGGGCCAGGCCGCCGAACCGGCAACGCCCCCGCCGCTGCCAACCTCAGATGACCCCTCCTCGCTTGCGGCGCCCCCTGGCCAGGCCGGCCAGCCCACCATGCCGCCGCCCCAGACGCCGCAAGCCTCCCCCTGAACTAGGTTCCCCCTGGCGATCGCCTGGCGAGCTGCTCTTCCGATCTCCTCCGCGTGAACTATTCTCCCCCTGCCGCTTGCCTGGCGAGTTGGCGCAGCGCCGCGATGCCCCGCTCGATGGTCTCGTCCGATGCGGCAAACGACAGGCGAAAGTGCGTATCGCGCCGGCTGAAGACCTTGCCGGGAATGATCAAGAGCTTGTGCTTGGCAATGGCCGCCTCGACGAACTCCGTCCCTGTCCCCCAGGGCACTCGGGGAAAAGCATAGAAGGCCCCGCCTGGAGCCACCAGTTCGTAGCAGTCAGCCAGCCCCGCCACAATGCGGTCGCGCTTGCGGCGGTAGGCGGCCATCTCTTGGCCCATGTCGACATCCAGCGCTGCCGCCGCGGCCCACTGGAACGGATGCGGCGCACACACGAAACTGTACTGCTGGAACTTGATCATCTCGCGGATGATTTCGCCCGGGCCGTGCGCAAAGCCCACCCGCCAGCCCGGCATGCCATACGTCTTGCTGAACCCATCGATCACCAGCGTGCGCTCGTTGAACTCGGCAGGCGACACGGGCGGACCGTCGTAGCAAAACTGGCCGTATATCTCGTCGCTGATGAGCACCACGTCGCGCTCAGCGGCCAGTTGGGCAAGCGCCTGCACCTCTTGCCGGCTGGCCACCACCCCCGTGGGATTGGCCGGGCTGTTGAACAATATCCCCTTGGTCCGCGGCGAAAGGGCCTGGGCCACCCGGGCCACGTCGATCCGGAAATCCGGGTAGGTGTCCACGAATACCGGCTCGCCCCCCACCACCCGCACCAAAGCATCGTACATCACGAAGTACGGATCGAACACGATGACCTCGTCGCCCGGGTCCACCAGCACCCACAGGGCCAGCACCAGCGCACCGCTGGAGCCCGAGGTGACAAACACCTCGCGATCGCCGTGGCCAAAACGCCGGTCCACCAACGCCTGGAGCTTGTCGCGCAGCACCGGCATGCCCTGGGTCAGGGCATAACCGTTCTTGCGGGACTGGATGGCCTCGATGGCCGCCTGGCGGACCTCGGCCGGCACATCGAAATCGGGTTGGCCGATGGATAGGTTGATCGGGTCGGCCAGCTTCGCCCCCAGGTCGAAGACCTTGCGTATTCCCGAAGCATCGAAACAACCCGTGCGATGTGCAAGCCAGCGGCGGGGCATGGCAACGGACCAGCGCTCTAGGGAACCCGAACGAACGGATAGCGGCCCGCAATTGTACGCCGCCCGAAGGCCAGCGCCGAGGTGGCAGCCCGGCGCAATCGGCCGGGCCAATCGGACCCTCGCCCTCGCCAGCGCCCAGTTGGCGCTGCCCCGCCTCCGAGAACCCACAGCCAGCGGCCTGGCCGGCACCCGCGGCACGCGGCGCTGGCGGCCGCTGCATGCCACCTGCGATCGTGCATTTGGGGGGACGATGCTGGCACGGCCGGCGCGATACACGCACCCCCCAGGCGCTTTCCTTGCCAAACCTTGCACCTCAAAGTACCATTATGCTCCCATGCACGAATCGACAGATACCTTGGCTCGGAGCCGAGTGCGGCAGGTGGTACGTATGGACTGCACCACGCCCTGGATGGGCAGGGAGCCCACGGTTTATCTCATCGATCCCGACCCGCCCATGCGGCGGCTGTTGTTCAGGCAGGCCGAGGCCCTGGGCTGCCCCGTGGAATGCTTTTCGGCACCCAGCGAGTTCTTGTCGCAGTGGGAGGTGGGACAGCGGGGGTGCTTGTTCTTGAGCCTGGACCTTCCCGAAGTCCGGGAGCCGGCCGGCGTGTTCCGCGCGCTTTGGGCCGGCCGGGTCCATCTGCCGGTCGTCGCCCTGTCCCAAAAGGGTGAAGTCCGCTGGGCCGTCGAGGCGATGAAGGCCGGCGCGCTGGAATACCTGCAAAAGCCGTGCAGGGCCGACGAGCTGGCCCAAGCCATGAAAGCCGCCATCTGCTGGGAGGCCGAGTACCGCGAGGATATCCTGCTTTCGTTCAAGGTCCGCCGGCGCATGGAGCGACTCAGCCCGGCAGAACGCGAAGTCCTCGAACGGGTGCTGTTGGGCCTCTCGAACCTGGAAATGGCCGCCGAGCTGAACCGCAGCGTGCGGGCCATCGAGCAGCGGCGCGCCCGGCTGATGGCCAAGATGAAGGCTCGCAGCCTGGCCGACCTGGTGCGGATGATCGTGCTGGCGCGGTGCCTGTTGCCCGACGGCGACGGCCTGCGGCCCGAGCCCCTGCGCCGGCTGTCGTTTGTTCGGCCCTGATCGAACAACTCGCCTTGGAGTCGCCGGCCGCGGAAGGGCCGGAGCCTTGCGGGGACCAGAGGCCGTAGCGCCGCCGTGGCGTGGCGCGCCGAAAACGGCGCCCAAAACCGGATACGTCCCCGTTCCGATTAGCCGCCGCCCATCCGGGGCAGCAGCTCGCGGACCATGGTGCAGGCGGCGGGCCCCACCAGCACCACGAAGATGCCCGGGAAGATGAACATCACCAGGGGGAAGATGAGTTTCACGGCCGTCTTGGCCGCCTTCTCCTCCGCGATCTGCCGGCGGCGGGTCCGCATAGAGTCGCTTTGCACCCGGAGGGCCTGGGCAACGCTGGTGCCGAACTTATCGGCCTGGATGAGCACGGCGGCTAGAGCCCGGAGATCGGTCACCCCGGTGCGGGCCCCCAGTTCGTGGAGCACCTCGGCGCGGGGCCGGCCCATCTGGAGCTGGAAATTGGCTAGCCCGAACTCCTGGGCAATCACCCGGTAGCTCCGCTTCATCTCCTCGGCCACTTTGCGCATGGCCTGGTCCAGCCCCAGTCCCGCCTCGACGCAGACGACCATCAGGTCCAAGGCGTCGGGCAGCCCGAGGAAGATTTCCTGCTGGCGCCGGCGGGCGAGGAACCACACCACGATATCCGGCAGATAAAAGAGGGCGCCGGCCGCGAAGACGGTGGTCACCATGGCCCTGCGGCTCATGCCGTGCAGCAAGAGGGTGACACCGCCGCCAAGCAACAGCCCGGCCACGAGCCCCAGGAACTTGAGCATCAAGAAGATGCTGCTGGCGGCCTCGCCGCGGAAGCCGGCGGCGGCCAGCTTGGCCTTGAGCTTGCCCAGTTCGTATTCGCTCTTGGGGGCCAGGGGTTTGGCCAAAGCCGGTGCGGCCTTTTCCAGCATTTTGGCCGCGGTATCGGGTTTCTTGGCCGGCAGTTGGTCGGCGGGCACGCGGCGGCGCGGCGTGCTGAGCACTTCCAGGCGCTCCACCGCCCGGGGCTTGCCCGAGGCGATCTTGTCGAGCACCCACCAGGCCAGCGCGGCGAACATGCCGAACACCGCTAGTGGCACCAACTGTTCGATCGGGATGAGTTCGCTCGGCATGGCGCTTAAACCTTGATATTGACGATCTTGCGGATCACCAAGGCCCCCAGCACCTGGAGGAAAATGGCCGCCGCCAGCATCTTCTTTCCCAAAGGATCGGTGAATAACACCATGATGTAGTCGGGATTGAGCTTGTACACGGCCAGGAACAGGACGACCGGCAGGGCCATGAGAACGATGCCGGACAGCCGGCCTTCGCCGGTCAAGGCCTGGATTTGCCCCCAGATCTGGAAGCGTTGGCGAATGAGGGCGGAGATTTTGTCGAGGATTTCGGCCAGGTCGCCGCCGGTCTGGCGCTGGAGGATTACGGCGGTGGCGAAGAACTTCAAATCCAGGTTGGGGACGCGATCGGTGAGGTTGGTGAGCGACTCGTTCAGCGGCACGCCCAGGTTTTGCTCGTCGAACACCCGGCCGAACTCCTTGCCCAAGGGCGCGGGCATCTCGTTGGCCACCAGGCTGAAGCCGGCGCTGAGGCTCTGGCCGGCCCGCAAGGCCCGGCCGAGCATGTCCAAAGCGTCGGGCAGTTGCACGGCGAATTGCTTGAGCCGCTTCCGCCGCCGCCAGAGGACCCAGAGGATGGGCAGGCTGGCCATGGCCAGGCCCAGCAAAGGCACCAAGGCCAGGTTCACCCGAAAGAGGACAGCCGCCCCGCCGGCCCCCAGCCCCAATAGCCCGCAGAGCATCACGAGTTGCGACAGCCCGATTGAGACATCGGCCTGCTCCAAAAGCAGCCGCACGTTGCCGAAGCGGCTCAGCAAGGTCTCGAAGAAGCCGGGCATGGCGTCCAGCGGCTCGGCCAGGAGGCTTGCGGTTTTGAACAGGTTTTGTTTGGCGGCCGGGCTGGAAAGGCCAGTAAGCATCTCCAGGCGGTCTTCCACCCGGGAGGCCGAAGGCCCGCGGACCAAAAGGGCCACGCCCCCCACCAAAGCCGCCACGCCCACAAACGCCGCGATTGCCACAACCACAAGCGACC
>JBBIQF010000149.1:0-13487 GCA_037442445.1 Planctomycetaceae bacterium | reverse complement strand
GCCGGAAGTGGACCCCTTTGCTCCGGTCCCGGATGTCGAAGCCAAGCCAGGTGCTAAGGCAGCAGCCCCCGGCACGATGCCGGCAGAAAAGCCCGCGGCGGAGGAAGAGGAGCCCTTCGGCGCTCCGGCGCCCGCGGTACCCAAGCCCGCTACGAAGAAGCCAGCGGCCAAGGCTCCTGCGGCCGAGTCAGAGGAGGATCCGTTTGCCGCTCCTGCTTCTGCCGTTCCCAAGCCGGCTACGAAGAAGCCTGCGGCCAAACCCCCTGCGGCGGAGGAAGAGGAGCCGTTCGGCGCTGCGGCGCCCGCGGTTCCCAAGCCGGGTGCCAAGGCGTCGGCTCCGGCACCGGCCGCCGACGAGGCCATGGACGAGGACGTCTTCGGGGCAGGGCCGGCGGGCAAGCCCGCGGCCAAGAAGACGGCCCCCAAGAAGACCCCGGCACGCAAGGCGACACAGCCGCAAGGCAGCCCCTTTGGAGCCGACCCGTTCAGCAAAGAGTAGCCGGGCCGAGTGGGAAGGTGAAATCGTACCCGGCGTAAGCGCTGGGTTGGAGGCTGGCTTCGGGCGAAGGGGCTGCAAACCGGTCGCATTGCGCGTTGCGCCATGCGGGGGCAACGCGCCGGGCATGGTGGCGTCGGGCCAGGCCGGGGTATAATGCGGCGCACACTGGCATCGGCGGAGGTACCGATGAAAGCCGACGATCTTGCACGGCGCCGTGCCGAAGCGACCGAGGAGTTCAACCGCCACGAAGGCCGGGCCGACGGCGTGACGGTGATCAGCAGTCTGGCAGGCGGGCTGACCATTCTCCGCGATGCCTTGTATGTCCGGATGTTCGACGAAGTGCAGGCGGCGGTGGGGCGGGACTCGATCCTTTTGCCGGTTTCGCTGGAAAAGGCCGAACGGCTGGCCAAAACGGAGATCGAGGTCTTTCAAGTGGTCGTAGCCGCCTCTTGGGCCGAACGGTGCGGGTATGTCCGCGACGGGCCGTGGTGCCTCGACTGGCTGGCGCGGCTGCGCCTCGGGGAATTCCGGAGCGAGCCGGCCGTTCAGGCCCGGCTGGAGCACTACCGCAGCCGGCCTGCCGATCCCCAGCGCCTGGCATTCACCAACGTTCTGGCCGACACGCTCCCCTCTTCTCGCCGGGCCCCATTGGTGCTGTTCCGGCTGCATCCGCTGGCCGTGCAGATCGCCACTGCCCTGGCTTTCGGCGACCACAAGCGGGCCCAACAGGTGCGGGGCGAGCAAATGAGTCTCCTGCCGGCCATCGGCGATTGCCATGAATGTCATGGCAAGCTGGTGGAAAACGGCGAGCGCTGCCGGGTGTGCGGCAACCCGCTTTGGCATTTCAACTGGTTGGTGGCGGCCGATTGACGTTTGCACGGCCCGGGGGATGCATCAAGGCCTCCCGGCGGGGCGCGGGGTTTACCTTTTTTGGGCTGCCGACCCCTCCGGATGCCGGGTAAGCCGGGCGGTTTTTTGCGTGCAATCCGGGGCAAGGCTTTGTATGATGGACAGAAAGGGGGGTGGGCCATCGGCCCGCCCGTTTCCGGTCGCGGTGCGCCGGCAGGCGTTATTCCAGGAGTTACCAGGGCGATGATGGCTCGACGCTGGCTTTTCTGGCTGTGGGTGTTGGCTGTGGCCGGCCGGTGCGGCCCGGCAGTCGTAGCGAGTGAGCTGCCCACCGAGGACCAATTGGCGCCGCACGGCCTGGTGCGGGCCTGGTTCACGCAGGTGGTCTTAGACTCGGCCCGGGGACGCATCTCCGACATCGTGGTGGACGACGGCACGGTCTTCGTCCAGACGGATCGGGCGGTGCTGCAAGCCATCGATGGCCAGACCGGCAAGACCCTCTGGGTCGCTGAAATCGGCGATCCTTTGCACCCGTGCACCACGCCGGGGTTCAGTTCGCAGATCGTCGCCACGCTGAACGGTTCTCGGCTGATGCTGCTGGACCGCTCCAACGGCAAGCTGTTGTGGGAGACCCAGCTTTCGGCCGGAGCGGGTGCCGGGCCGGCGCTGAGTACCCATCGGGTGTACGTGCCCATGGTCAACGGCATGATCGTTTCGTACCGCATCCAGGCGGTCCAGCCGGGGTCGGCGCCCGGGACCGGCCAGGAGAAGGCGGGCCCCCAGGCACCGGCCGGGCAGGCCCCCTCTGCGGGCGCAGCGGCAGCTTCACCGGCTGCGGCACAGGCCAAAGAGGTGCCCCATGCCCAGGCGACCGCAGGGCAGACGGCCAAGACGGCCGCCGCACCCGGGGAGGGCAAGGCCGCGGCCAAACCGGGCTCCAGCATTCGGGAGCGTGCCGAGCGCGAAGCCCAAGCGGCCGAGCAACTCCGCCTGCAGGAGCAGCACGTGGCCCCGCTGTATTTCCAATCCCTGGGCCGGACCCTCGTACAGCCGCTCGTCACCCGGCAGACCCGCGAAGAGGAATGGCTCGCCTGGCCTACCGACTTAGGCTATCTGTGCGTCGGTTTCCTCAACCGCTTGGAGCACCGCCAGCTCGAACTCAAGTACCGGCTGAAGACCGAGGCGCCCATCGTTTCGCAGCCGGCCTACTTGCCGGCCGACCCGAACCTGGTGGGCGATTCGGGCGTGATCTTTGCGGCTTCGCAGGACGGGTACGTGCACGCCATCCAGGAGAAGGACGGCACGCACCTATGGCGGTTCAGTACCGGCGATCCGGTGGATCAGGCACCGGTGGTCATCGGCTACCGCGTGTTTGTCACCAGCGAGTTGGGCGGCCTGTACAATCTGGACGCCAAGAGCGGCAAGGTGATGTGGTACACGCCGGGCATTGCGCGGTTTTTGTCCGCCAGCCGCACTCGGCTGTACACGCTGGACCGGCTGGACCGCATCGTGGTGCTCGATGCCCGCACCGGCACCCGCCTGGATACCTTGGTCCTCCCGCCAGCGTGGACCATCCGGCCGGCCAACTACTGGACCGACCGCCTGTACCTGGCCACCGAAAGCGGTTTGTTGATGTGCCTCCACGAGGCGGGGCTGGATAAGCCCGCGGTCCATCGTACCCGCGCCGCGGAGGGGGCGGAGATCACGGTTGCCGCCCAGCCGGAGGCGAAAAAGACCGAGCCGGTCATTGCGTCCGGGGCGGGCACGGCCGACCGGCCAACCATCTCCTCGAAGCGTCCGGCAGCGGGGACCAAGAAGCCCAAGCCGCCCACCTTCGGGCAGGGGGGTGCGCCCGGCTCGATTCCGTTGCCCAAAGCCGCACCCGGAGGCCCGTCGGGTCGAAAACCTCGCCCACCCACCTTCCGCGGCCGGTAAAGCATTCCCGGCCGACCTGCCGGTTGCGGCGTGGCAGGCGCAATTGGTTGGGGCGCTTGCCGTTCCGCAAACCTGTGAAGTCCGGTAGTGGACGGGCGGCACTTCGGCCCGATTCCATGGAATGTGGGAGTGCGCGCACAGTGCGCGCCGACATACAATGCCATTGCAGGAAGCCCGGCCTGAATGAGCTGGCTTGGGCCGAGGGCCGTGGCACCCGCCGCGGCGCAAGCCTGCTGCCTGGGTTTCCTCGCCAGGTTATGGGAATCACAAAATGCATGTGGGCACAACGGGCCCGGGGGCAAATCGGATGCCGGGGGCCACAGCTCCGACTCCCGATACGCCTGGCCAGTGATTTCCGCTTGCCAATACGGCATTGTCTCCGTTTGAGGATATTCGGGCCATGACCACCGAGGTCGATCCCAAGAGTCCCTCGCCTGCCATCGCCGAGGTGCTGGCCGATCTGGAGCCGGCCGAGGAACTCACGAACCTTCGGCGCCGGGGCGGCTGGGGCAAGTTGCTCCTGGCCGGGGTGCTGCTCGCAGCCATCGCCGCAGGGGTGTACGGCTATGCGTACTTGAACGGCGGCCATAACAGCTCGCCAGGGGCCATGCTCACCCATGTGGTGCAGCCGGGCGACTTGCTGATCACCGTCACCGAGGACGGCAACCTCGAAAGCGCCAACAACGTGGACATCAAGTGCGAGGTGGCCGGCGGAAGCACCATCCTGTGGATCGTCAAAGATGGAAAGCTGGTCGAAAAAGGCGAGGAACTCGCCCGATTGGATTCCTCGCAATTGGAAGACCAGATCAACCAGCAGAAGATCAATTACGAGAAAGCCCGGGCCAACCTCGTCCAGGCCGAGAAAGATTACAACGTCGCCAAGATCGCGGTGCAAGAGTACCTGGAAGGCACCTACCGCAAGGAACTCCAGGAGCTGGAAAAGCAGATCACCATCGCCATGGAGAACCTGCGGAGTGCGGAGAACATGCTCCAGCACACGCAGAGCATGTTCCGCAAGGGCTATGTCAGCCCGTTGCAGTTGGAGACCCAGCAGTTCAGCGTCGAGCGGGCCAAGCTCGACCTGGCCACAGCCCAGACCGCCAAAGAGGTGCTGGAGAAGTTCACCAAGGTCAAGACCCTCCAGGACCTGGAGAGCAAGCGCGACACGGCCGAGGCCCGCAAAAACTCCGAACGCGCGGCGTTCGAACTCGAGGAGTCGCGGCTGAAGCGGCTACTGGCCCAATTGGAGAAAACCGTCATCCGCGCCCCGCAGGCGGGCATGGTGGTCTATGCCAACGACCCCACGCGGGGCCGCATGGGCAGCCAGTCGCCGCAGATCGAGGAAGGGGCCATGGTCCGCGAGCAGCAGACCATCTTCCGGCTGCCGGACCTCTCGCAGATGCAAGTCAAGGTGACGGTACACGAGTCGAAAGTGGACCAGATCAAGCCCGGCATGAGGGCCCGCATCCGCGTCCAGAACCAGGAGTTCCAGGGGACCGTCTCCAGCGTGGCCAACCAGCCGGAACCGACGATGTGGTTCTCGTCGCAGGTCAAGGAGTACGCCACGTACGTGAAGATCGATGGCGAGGCCAAAGAGCTTCGCCCCGGCATGACCGCCGAGGTGGAAATTCTCGTCGCCCATCTGAAAAACGTGCTAAGCGTGCCGGTGGCGGCGGTGGTCGAGCAGCGCGGCAAGTACTACTGCTGGGTCCGCAAAGCCAACCAGGTGGAGCGCCGGCCGCTGGTCCTGGGGGCCAGCAATGACAAGTTCATCGAGGTCAAAGACGGGTTGGCCGCCGGGGATGAGGTGGTGCTGAACCCGCGGGCGGTCGTGGCCGAGGCCCGTTCCGAGGAACCCGCCGTGGAGTCCACCGAAGTCGATGTGGGCAAGAAGTTTGGCGTGCCGGCCGGCACCCCTGGCCCAGCAGGCCCCGAGCGTGGCGGGCCGCCAGGCCGGGGCGCCGGCCCTGGCGAACCGGCCGGCTCCCAGGCACCGGCTAGGCCTCCCGGCGAGCGAGGCCCCAGCTTCGGGCCGCCGGGTGGTCCGCCAGGGCCAGGGGGCGGGCCTGGTAAAGGCGGTTCTGGCCGCGGCCCCGGGCGGATGCCCGATCTCATGGAACTCGACAAAGACGGCGATGGAAAGATCAGCCGCCAGGAAGCCCCCGAGCGGATGCAAGGCTTCTTCGACATGGTGGATACCAACAAGGATGGCTTTTTGGACAAGAGCGAGATCGCGGCCATACGGGCCCGGTTTCAACGGGCCAAGCCCGGTGGCCCGCCGGGCGGGCCCGGCGCGGGGGATACTTTTAAGATGCCCGCACCACCCGGCGGGCCGCCCGGTCCAGGGGCGATGCGCGGCCCGATGGGCCCGGGAGGACCGCCGGGAACCGCCCCCGGCGCACCTCCTGAGGGGCCTGGGACAAGGCCCCGGCCTGGCAATGCCCCGCGGCCTGCTACGCCGTGACCGCCGGCCGGTTTTGTCCGCTTGGATCGCCGTTTTCCCATGCTCAAGCGATTCTTCAAGCAACTCCGGCTGGGGCTCAATAGCCTGCTGTTGCACAAGCTGCGTTCCGGCCTGGCGGTGTTGGGCATCCTTATTGGCGTGACCGCGGTGATCTGGCTGGTGGCCATGGGCGAAGGCGTCAGCTACCAGGCCCAGCAGCAGATCAAGGACCTCGGGGCCACCAACATCATCGTGCGGAGCGTCAAACCGCCGCAGGATTCTTCGCGCTCCAACGTGGGCTTCTTTGTGACCTATGGCTTGTTGCGCGAGGACTATGCCCGCATCCTGGCCAATGTGCCCACCATCCGCCGGGCGGTGCCCATGCGCGAAATCCGCAAGGAAATCCGCAACGAGGAGTACGCCGTCGATGCCAAGCTGGTGGGGTGCACGCCGGACTACCTGGAGCTAAACCATTTGAAGATCGCCCGGGGCAGGTTCCTCGAAGACCGCGACCTCACCGAGGTGGCCAACGTGGCGGTGCTGGCGGCCCACACGGCCGAGCAGCTCTTCCGCTACGAAAATCCCGTGGGGCGCTCGGTGCAGATCGGCACCGACTTTTACGTGGTGGTGGGCGTGACGGAACCCCGGGGGGCCTCGGCAGCCATCGGCGGCAGCCTCGAGGCCCGCGACTACGACCTCGATGTGTACATCCCCCTGGACACCTTCCGCTGGCGGATCGGCGATATGGTGCTGACCGCCCGGGCCGGCAGCCGCGAAGGCGAAATCGTCGAATTGAGCCAGATCACCCTCACCGTGGGCGACCTGGACGAGGTGGACGAAGCGGCCGCCATTATCGAGACGCTGTTGGAGAAATACCACAAGACGCGGGATTACGCCATCGTGGTCCCCAAGGAGTTGCTCCGCCAGGCCGAAATGCTGCGGATGTTGTTCAACGTGCTCTTGGTGCTCATCGCGGGCATCTCGCTATTGGTGGGGGGCATCGGCATCATGAACATCATGCTGGCCACGGTGACCGAGCGGACCCGCGAAATCGGCATTCGCCGCGCGCTGGGGGCCACCCAGGGCGACATCATCCGCCAGTTCTTGACGGAAACAGTGGTGCTTTCGAGCACGGGCGGCTTGCTGGGCGTGCTGTTCGGGTTCTTGTGCATTCCGGCAGTGCCGGCCTTGCGGCAGTTGGCCACGGTGCTGTTTCCCGAGGTGATGGCCAGCTTGCCGCCCAACCTCCAGAAGCTGGAGCCCCGCATCGCGGCATGGTCGATCCTGGCCGCCTTCGGCATTTCGGTGGCGGTGGGGATGCTGTTCGGCCTGTATCCGGCCCGGCGCGCCGCCCAGATGGACCCCATCGAGGCCCTGCGCCATGAATGAGCCCGCCGCGCAACACGCCGGCCATCCCGGCGCACCCGGTGACGACCGCGGCCAGGGCGGTCCGGTGCGCAAGGTAGTCGCCCGGGTGATCGACCTCCACAAGGACTACATCCTGGGACGCAACGTGGTCCATGCCCTGCGGGGCGTGACCCTGGAGTTCCGCCAGGGCGATTTCGTGGCCATCATGGGGGCCTCCGGGTCGGGCAAGAGCACGCTGTTGAACCTGCTGGGATGCCTCGACAAGCCCACCTCGGGCCGGTACATCCTGGCCGGCCACGATGTCTCGCGATTGGACGATTACGCCCTTTCCAAGATGCGCAGCCGCTACCTGGGCTTCATCTTCCAGTCGTACAACCTCATTCCGCAGCTCTCGGTGGTGGAGAACATCGAGATACCGCTGCAATACCTGGGGGACGACTCGCCCGCGGCCCGGCAGCGGTGCATCCGGCTGGCCCGGCTGGTCGGCTTGGGCGATCGCCTGCACCACCGCCCCACCGAGCTTTCCGGCGGCCAGCAGCAGCGCGTCGCCATCGCCCGGGCGCTGGTCAACAACCCGCACATCATCCTGGCCGACGAGCCCACCGGCAACCTCGATAGCGTTACCGGCCAGGAGATCATGGCCTTGTTGTCGGCACTCAATCGGGCGGGGCGGACCATCATCATGGTCACGCACGAGCCCGATATCGCCGCCTACGCCCACCGCGTCATCCGGCTACGGGACGGCCGGATCGAAGACGACCACGCCCGCTGACCGGGCAAATCGCGTAACCCGCGCAGCACGCCCTTCCGGGCCTCCAGGCCGGCCCTGTCCATTGGTCATTGGGATTTGGGATTTGGTCATTGGGATTTGGTCATTCGTCATTTGACTTTCGACATTCGTCATTCGTCATTTGACTTTCGACATTCGTCATTGCCGCTTCCGCCCCCCCATCAATGCGGGGGATCTCGCGGCCGTGCGGGTCCTGGGCGTCCTGGGCCAATTGGGCCGCCAATTGGTCCTGAAGGTCCTCGTCGAGGTAGTGCTCCATGCGGGCGGCGGGTTCATGGACGTGGTCCAACGGCAGTCCCCAATGTTCGACAAGATACGCTTCCCATAAGCGGTGGGAACGGACGAGCTGGGCGGCCCGGCCGCGCCCTACGTCAGTCAGGCGCAGCGCCCCTTCATGGCGCGTAAGTTCCCTGCGCCACAGCGACGACCATAAGGCCGCGGCAGCCAACAGCCCGCCGCCCAAGGCCTGGGCCGCCTCGCGCGGGCCCAAAGGCCGCTGAATGCCCAACTCTTCCAAGCGGTAGAGCATGGCCAGCAGGTCTTCGCGCAGGATCCGCAGGGCGTGGGCCAGGTTGCGGGCGGCGAGCACCACGCGCCCGTAGCGGGGCGAGAAGGCGAAGGCGGCCAGATAGACAAGTCCCGCCACCACGGCCATGGTCCCGGCCGTATTGGTATTCCACCACACCGCCAGGCGCTGGCCGAGCACGGCCGCAAGCGCCCCAATCGCCGCCGCCACCACCAGCATGGTGCGCAACCGATCGCACAGCAGGTGGGCCGCCGCGCCGGGCACGATGAACATCGCCACTACGAGGATGGACCCGACCTGTTCGAACGAGGCCACGGCGGCCAAGGCCACCAGGGCCATAAGGGCCAGATGCAGCCCGCGGGCGGGAAATCCCATAGCCGTGGCCAGCCCGGGATCGAACGACACCACCAGCAATTCCTTCCAAAACAGGCCGATAAACGCCAGTACCCCAAGCAGCACCGGCCCGATGGTTACTACCGCCCGCGGCACCGCGTAGCCGGCAATCTCCACTCGATTCAGGTCGGCCAGCTCCAGGAGTCCGTTCAGCACGCAGTCGGGATCCAGGTCCACGTGCTGGCCGTACCGGCGGATGAGCACCACCCCCAGGGCGAACAGCGAGGTGAAGACCACGCCCATGGCCGCGTCCTCGCCCACGCCGGCATGTCGGTGCAAGAGCTGCACCAGCACGCTGGTCAGAATTCCGACCGCCAGTGCTCCAAGAAGCATCCACCCCAGTTGCAACGTGCCCGAAAAAAGGAAGGCCACCACCAGCCCGGGCAGCACGGCATGGGCGATGGCATCGCCCAATAGACTCATGCGCCGCAGCACCAGGTAACAGCCCAACAGCGCGCAGGTGACGTTGGTCATTGCGCCGATGAGCATCACCCACAACGCGCTTTGCGTATCGAACGAAAGTTCAGCGAACCATCGGCTCATAGCACCCTCGCAGGGCCAGCGCGGCATGCCGCCAAACCCGGCGGGCTAGGCGCCGGCCGGGGCCGAGGCCGCTTCCAGCATGCCCATTGCCTCCGGCCGGGGGGTGTTACGCACTGGGTCCCAATACGGCGAAATCCGCCGCAGATTGGCCACCACTTGCGGAAACACCTCGATGATGCGGTCCACATCGGCCGCGGTATTGTACCGGCTGAAGCTGAACCGCACCGAACCGTGGACCGCGGTAAAAGGCACGCCCATGGCCCGCAGCACGTGCGAAGGCTCCAGCGAGCCGGAGGTGCAGGCCGACCCGCTCGATGCGCAGATACCCGCCGCACTAAGCTGGTACAGAATCCCTTCACCCTCGACGAAGTGGCACGACACGTTCAGGGTGTTGAACAGCCGCGGCGCGCCCTTGCCGTTGACCTGGACGCAGGGAATCAGGGTCTCGATGGCCGCCTCGAGCCGGTCGCGCAAGGCGCCGATCCGCTGCGCCTCGTCGTCCATGGTGTCGGCCGCCAGCTCCAGGGCCTTCGCCAGGCCCACGATGTACGGCACGTTCTCGGTCCCGGCACGCCGCCCGTGCTCCTGATGCCCGCCGATCAACAGCGGGCGCAGCGGCGTGCCCCGGCGAACAAACAGGGCCCCAATGCCTTTGGGCGCGTGCAGCTTGTGCCCCGAAAACGAGAGCAGGTCCACATGGCGGAACTCCCCCTCCAGGTCGATCGGCAGTTTGCCAACCGATTGCGTGGCGTCGGTGTGGACCACAATGGCCGGGTCGATCTCCTTGGCGATCCGGGCGAGTTCGGCCACGGGAAACAGCACGCCGGTCTCGTTGTTGGCGTGCATGATGGTCACCAAGAGGGTCTCAGGGCCCACCGCCCGGATGTACTGCCGGAGATCGAGGTTTCCGTGCCGGTCCACGGCCAGAAAGGTAACGCGGTACCCCAGGCGCTGCATCTCCTTGCACACCTCGAGCACGGCGGGGTGTTCGACCGCGGTGGTCACGATGTGCCGCCGCTGGGGGACCGCCCGCGCCACCCCCATGATGGCCGTGTTGTTGCTCTCCGTGGCGCACGAGGTGAAAAGGAATTGGTCGGGATCGCGCACGCCGAAGAAGCCGGCCAACGTCTTGCGGGCCCGGACAATGGCCTCATGCGTCCGGCGGGCCGGCTCGTACATCGAGCTGGGATTGAAGTACTCGTCCCGAAAGTACGGCATCATCGCCTCGACCACTTCCGGGGCGACCGGCGTGGTGGCGTTGTTATCGGCATAGACTAGCGACATTGGACCCCCTTTGCACAAGCCTCGCACGGGGCACCGAGCCGGCTCCGATACCCGCGCCGCCGTGCCGCCGCGCTGCGGCCTTAAACCTGTATCACGCGAATCCGCTCGTCCACCAGGTCTTTGAGTGTTTTCTCGATCATCAGCTTCAGGGTCTGCCCGGCCGAGGCACACCCGGCGCACGCCCCCTCGAGCCGGCAAAATACCAGATGGCCCTTGATATCGACGATCTCCACGCTCCCCCCGTCATGGGCCAGCATGGGTTTGACGACTTCTTCGATGGTCTTCTCGATCCGCTTGGCGTACTGGTAAGGCGAAAGCTCGGAGATGTCCGGGCCCGGTCCCGCCGCGGACGAACCGCCGGCACCGGCCACCGCTGCCGGGGCCTGAAGCGGCGCGGCCTGGGGGTCGGGCAATTCGGCGGTGGCCCGTTTGTCCACCTTGGGCACCACGCGCAGCGCGGTGCGGCCGGGCCCCCAAATCTCGTCCAACAGGTCCTGGAGCCCCCCCGGCGCGTGATGGCACGAGGTACACGCCCCCCCGGCCTTGGTGGCCGCCGTGATCTCCTCGATGTTCCGCAGGTTCAGCTCCTCGATCTTGCGCCGCAGATAGGGTTCGCTCAGGCCGAAGCACTTGCAGACGATCCGCCCCTCCTTCTGGTCGGCATGGATGCGGATGCCCAACTTTTCGAGGTCCACACCCCGTTTCTGGGCCCAGTTGTACACCGCCGATTCGAGGGCCTCGGCCCCCATGACCGAGCAGTGAATCTTCTGTTGCGGCAGCCCCCCTAAGAAGCGGATGATGTCCTCGTTGGTGATCTTCAGGGCCTCGATCGGGGTGTACTGCCCCTGCTCGATCAGCGTGCACAGTGCCTCGGACGAGGCAATGGCCGAGGTGCAACCGAACGTCAGATAGCGGGCTTCGGTGATCACGTCCTTGGTGGGATCGGTGGGGTGCTTGCGCACCCGGAAGGTAAAGCGCATCGAATCGCCGCAGGCGATGGAACCGTGCTCGCCGAACCCGTCCGGATTCTCGATCTCGCCCAGATGGGTGCCGGGCTTGCCGTGCACCGCATCCATGAAGAGCTGCTTGGTCTTTTCGGTGTACTCCCAAACCATGGTCGGAGTCTCGCGGGGGCCGCTCGGAAGACGCCCTCTTTTAAGCATCGCAGACAGGCCCCCCAATGGCAAGAGCGCAGCGTGAGGCCGGCGGGATGAACGCCGGCTCGTTTTCGAGTGCTCCCCGCTGCCCGCCGCGTGCGTGCATAGCACGCACCCTACCAAGTGCCGCGTGCGTGCAAAGCACGCACCCTACCGCCAAAGGTGTGGCAACAGCCCCGGGGGCCGCTACAATCCCTGGCATGAGTGCCCCTGCGGTGGAAATCCTGTTGGAAGACGGGCCATGCCTGGTGGTCAACAAACCGGCTGGGC
Organism: Planctomycetaceae bacterium; assembly: GCA_037442445.1. Taxonomy (GTDB): domain Bacteria; phylum Planctomycetota; class Planctomycetia; order Pirellulales; family Thermoguttaceae; genus JANLFZ01. The sequence goes on along the minus strand of JBBIQF010000149.1, from coordinate 1,430 downwards.
TGTTGACCCAGGCCCCGCCGGGCATCGACAGCCTGGAGCGGCGGGTCAAAGAGTATCTCAAACAGCGGGACAACAAGCCGGGCAACGTGTATCTGGGGGTGCCGCACCGTCTAGATCGGCCGGCCTCGGGGGCCCTGGTGTTGGCCCGGCATGTCCGCGCCGCCCGAAGGCTGGCCGAGCAGTTCGAAGCCCGCACCGTGCGCAAAGTGTATTGGGCGTGCGTGGCCGGGCAGGTCATTCCGGCCGAGGGGACGTGGCGCGACTGGGTCCGCAAAGTGCCGGAGCAGCCTCGGGCCGAAATCGTGCCCCCAGACCACCCCGACGCCCGCGAGGCCATCTTGCACTATCGCACCCTCGGGGTATTCCCCTGGGGCACTTGGCTAGAGGTCGAACTGGAGACCGGCCGGACGCATCAGGTCCGCATCCAGGCCGCGGTGCGCGGCCACCCGGTGCTGGGCGATGCGCTCTATGGCTCGGAGGTGCCCTTTGGCCCGCCAGCCGAAGACTGGCGCTTGCGCCCCATCGCGCTCCATGCGCGGCGGCTGCACTTCCGCCATCCGATGACCCATGCGCCGGTCGAGGTGGTCGCCCCCGCACCGGCCTACTGGAACGCCCTTCTGGGAAGCCCCGCCGGCTGACGAGCCGGAAGCAGGCGGCGGGCAGCACGGACTAGGCCGAGGGGGCCAGTCCGGCGCCTAAGGGCCGGGCCTTTGCTTGCGGCAGGACGTGTCCGGCCTGGGGTCGGGGCCGGGTTTCCCGGGATGGCAGGGGGTGTGCATTGATTCCCTTCCCAGGGGCCTTTAGAATTGCACAAACCTGTAAGCCTGCCGGGAGTGTTGCGGATTTCGGGGACTCCAAGCCGACCTGGCGGGGAGGATGGATACGCCGGGTGGTGCATGCAGATCGAGATCGTTCCCATTTTGATCTACATCGCGTCGGCCGTCGGGCTGGCGGTGTTCCTGCTTTTGCTGGGCAATCTGTTGAACCCGCGCCGGCCGGGGCCGGTCAAGCGCATGCCTTACGAGAGCGGCATGGACCCGCTGCACGACACGCGGCGGCGGTTCGACGTGCGGTTCCACTTGATGGCCATCGCCTTTCTGGTGTTCGACGTGGAATTGCTGTTCCTGTACCCCTGGGCGGTAGCGATCCATCGGCCCCGGCAACCGGCCAGCGGTGCGGCGGGAGTTGCGCCGGACGAGGGGAGCATGGCGGCGCCGTTGGGGACGGGCCACACCGCAGCTAGGCGTGCTTCCGACCCCGCGGCCGAGGTGGGCGATTCAGCCGGCGCCGCGGCGATTGTTGCGGGGCATACGGCAAAAAAGGAAGCCGCTAGCGTTCGGCCCAGCGGGGGGTCCTGGGCCGGGACCCTTGCCGGCGGAGGCATCCGGCCGGCCTTCGTGGGCGGGTTGATCTTCGTGGGGCTATTGGTC
>JBBIQF010000148.1:0-13527 GCA_037442445.1 Planctomycetaceae bacterium | reverse complement strand
GTTGGTCATTGGTGCTTGGTCATTGGTCATTCGGCATTCGTCATTTGGCTTTCGACATTCGTCATTCCCCTAGGGGCCCGTGCGTGCGGCGCACGCACCCTACACGGTAGGCGTCAGCCTGGGCGGCCGGGGCGCAAGCGCGTCCAGAGTTGCCAGGCGGTGGCGGCCAGGCCGGCCAGGGTGGCGAGGGCTCCGAGGGCGGGCGGCCGCAACCACAGCCACCACACTCCGCCGGCCGATGCCAGGACCAAGGCGGGCCAGCGTCGCAGGAGCTGCGCGACGGCGGGCCGGCTTGCCGCCAGCGAAAGTGCCAGGGTTACTCCGGCGGCCACCACCGCGGCCAGCGGCAGGCGCGATGCTGGGGCCGCGGGCTCCAGAGGGGCGGCCAGGGGGAGTGTGGTCAAGAGGCCTTCCACGACGCCGCGGGCCACGGGGGTGTCCCGGTCGAAAGCCAGTCGCCACAAGGCCGTGGTGCCTGTGGCAAGGGGCGTTTCCGAAAGCACCTGGCTAAGCACTTCGGCGGCGTGCAAGCGTTCGGCGGTCCGGGTCTGCCGGGCTCGGAGCGATTCCAGTTCGGCGCGCACGGCCGGCGTGTTCTGGTCTTCTGGATGAAGGGCCAGGAGGCGTTGCGCCTGATCGCGCGAGGCGCGCCAGCGGCGGGCCCAGGGCAGGAACCAGCGGCCGGCCGCCCCCACGTCCTCGTCGGGCAGCTCGGCGCCCAACTCGGCCACGGCGGTAAGGTGTTTGAGCCGGACAAGCTCCAGTTCGAGGGCATTGCCCTCGGGCAGGCCCGCCACGGGCGCATCTGGGGTGCCCGGCGCGGCGATGGTCCACAGGGTGGCGTGCACCGGCAGGTCTCCCAGGCGAGGGAGGGGGCACGCCGGGACTGTCCCGGCAGAATCGCCATGCCCGTAGCCTTCGAACACGACCTCGATGCGCTGCGGGAGGAGGTTCAAACCCAGGGGGAGGGTGAACTTTCCGGGGCCTTGCGCTACGGGCAGCACCGGAGTGCCCTCTACGGCGACTTGCACCAGGACGAGGCCTTCGGGCAGTTCGAGGGGGCAGTCGGCCAGGCCGGCCGGCTGCACGTCGAACACGGCCACACCGCGCAAGGTGCCGTCGGGCTGCACGGCCACTGCCACATCAGCCAGCAGCACCTGCGCCACCCCGCTCATCTGCCCTAAAGAGCGGAGGATGGTGCGGAACGGTTCCTGAATTACCTGGAAGGCGGCGTAGGAATCGTGCGCTTTGTCGGGCGGCAGGAAGTCTTCGGGCAGAGGGGCGGGGGCCAAACCGCGGGTTTCCCAAAACAGCGACTGGGTTTGCGATTGCACGGGCAGCACCAGGCGATGCCGGGCCAGTGCGGCGCGTTGGAGCACGACCCGCGGGGCGGCCGGCCGAGCGTCGGCCTCGGCCACCAGGGGCCCCGAAACGCGGAAGCGGAACTTTCCTGCCACCGGGGCGGGCGGCTGCAACACAAGCACGTGGCGGCCCTGGCCCGCCGGGTCCGCCGGTTTGAGCGGCATGGCGGGTTCGACCTTGTACGGGCCGGGCCATTCGGCGGGCACCTCGAGGCGGAACTCGTCGGCCAGCCCGCCTTGCACGTCCAGGCGGAACTCGACTTCGGCCCGCCATCCCGGGCCATCGCTATGCAAGAGCGTGATCTGCTCGCCCTGCAGGCGCGGCTCGTTGGGGGCGATCTTCAGGCGCAGTCGCGGCGCCGGGGAGCCATCGCTTCGCCAGCCTGCGACCCAGCGGCCCGGCGGGAGGCGGCCGGCCTGCGGCGTGGGGGCCTCGACCGGCACCCACCCCGCCACCTCGACCGGCTCCAGGCGGACCTCCGGCTGGCGGAAGACCTGGAGGGTGAACGATTTGGTTTCTTCGGCCAGGACGCGGAGCATGGGAACTTCCAGCGGTTGGGATTCCGGCACAGCGAGATGGCCCTCGACGCGCAGCACCGATTTGCCCGCGGCCGGCCCGGGAAGGAACACCGTAACCTCGTCTTGGTTTGCAGCGCGGGCAAAACGGAGAGGCTGGTCGGCCGATTGTTCCACCCATACGACGCGGTCGAGTTGCACCGAATGCGGCACGTGCAGGCGGTGTTGAAAGCGGGGGCCGGGCTGGGTGAGCAGCCGGGCCTCTAGCAGCACTTCCGCCCGGGCCCGGCCGGCGGTGATGCTCAAGGTCTGTTCGGCGGTGGTGCGTGGCGGAGCGGGCCGGGTGCTGATGCTCCAAGCCGGCTCGCCGCCGGGCAGGTCGTAAACGAACAGCGGCTCGGTCTTGGCGGGTCCCCAGGCGGCCAGGAAGGTGGGCACGGCCACGGCTTGCAGTCCCTCGGTGCCGCTTTGCTGGTACTGGAGGGCGGGATCGACGGAGACGGCCAGCCAGCGGCGGACGGTGCGGCCGGCGGGCACGCTGACCAGCGGCAGGCGCAACTGGCCCACACCGGAGGTGTCGGTCAGCAGGAAAGAGACGGCGGCATCGAACTGGTCGGGCAGGTTGGGGGCCAGATCGAAGCGGAAGGTCTGGACAGGCCCCGGCACGGTCTCGACCTGGGCGAGCCACGATCGGTCGCCTTCGACGGGGGCTAATCGCAAGCGAGGGTCGGCGAGCACTTCGAGGGATCGCACGCGGCCTTGAAGCATGCGGCAGCGCAAGGTGACATCGAGCACCACGGAGCCGGGCTGGATCTTGAGCCAGAGGAGTTGTTCGACGTCCAGGAGGGGGCCGCCGGGGGAGCGGCCGGGGCCTTCGGGCCAGCGCATGGCCAGCCGCGGCGTGGGCCCCAACTCGGCGGTCAGGCGGCCCTCTTCGGGAGCGAGGCTGACGCGGCCCAGGGCCGAGGGGATTTCGATGGCCGACGCATCGCGAGGCACCGTCCATTCCAGGCGTGCGGTGGGCAGGGGCGGGATGCGGGTTTCGAATCCGCTCCACCCGCCGGCCGATTGGGCGGTAACGTGCAACGGCACTTCCAGGCGGTAGCGGCCGGGCTCGGCGATTTCCAGTTCCAGCCCTGCTTCTCCGATGCTGCGGACCGTGGCGGGCCGGCCGTCGAGCAACACCCCGGCGGGAACCGGCTGCACCAGTTCGCTGCCCAAAGGCAGCACCAGGCGGACATTGCGGCCCAGGACCTCCAGATCGAACAGCGCCCGGAGGTCGAGCACGGCCAGTTGCTCGGGGGCGGCTTTCCAGGCGGCCAGACCGCGGTACACGGCGCCAGACAGGCTCCACAGGGGCAGGCGTTCGGCGGGCCCTTGGGCACGGCGCTGGAGTTCGGCGAAAAACGCCTCGGGCACCAGATACTTGCTGGGCTGCTTCTGGCCGGCCTCGGTGGGGATAATCACTTGATAGACAGGGGGGCGGGGCGATTCCGGGGCGGCCTTTGGCGGTTCTTGTGCCGTGGCGCCAGTGCAAACGGCGAGGATCGCCAGGACCAGGCCGACCTGCGAGGCGCGGCGGGCCGGCGAACTTCCTCCGGATAGCGCAGCCGGCGGAGACGCAGCGGGCGGCTCCTCCGCGGCAGCTTGGGCCTGGGGCTTGCCGGCGGCCGGCACACGCCGGAACAGGGCGAGGATCAGCCCGGCGGCTGCCCCGGAGAATGCCCCGGAACACGGCGGGGCGAAGGCTTCGGGCACAGCCAGGGCCAGCACGGCCAGCCCTCCCGCCACCATCACGCCCAGGCCCAGCCGTCGTGGACTGGCCCACCCCACCAAGGCCAGCGCGATGAGCAGGGCGGCCCAGCGGGCCACTTCCATGCTGTCTTGGTCAACCACCCATATCCGAAAGTCGCTTGCCGAGATCTCCCACTGGCCGGCCGACCAGCCCAGGGCATCCGTCGGGCCCTCGCCGGCCGAGCCTAATGCAGCCCAAGGGGTTGGGGCCGCGGCCGGCAGCCGGCTCCAAAGGCCAGCGCCCACAAACCCGCTTTCCGAAGGCCAGTACCAGGCTTCCTGGATCTGTCTGGCCAGGGGGCCAAGGGCCACGGCCGAGGCGACCTCCGGCTGGCTCAACTGAGGCCGCAGCAAGGCCGCCTGGGTCCGGCTGGTAAGCAGCAACACATCGCCGGCAGCGACAAGCACCAGGCCTGCTTGCTCCAGTAGCGCTCTGCCGCGAGCCGAAAGGGAGGTGCCAGCCGGCGGGCTGACGGGGGTTTGCGGTGTCAGGCCGACGGCCGATAACCCATTCGGGTCCACCACCAGGTGGAAGGCCGTGCTTTCGGCAATATCGGCCAGCAATGTGCCCCAGGTCACGGGGGCTGCCTTGCCCTGAACATCGTCGGCCAGCGCCCGCTTGCGGAGGGCTTCTTCGGTCTTGGCGAGCTGAACCAAGAACGCCTCGATCGGGCGGTTGGCCGGGCGCAGCGGCAAACCCAAAGCAGGCTGCCACCAGAAAGCGGAGGAACCGGCGGGCGTTTCGGTTTGTGCGAAGGGCCCGGCCAGGCGCTCGGCCAGCGCCGAGGTGCTTGCCGGCCAGGTCGTTGCCGGGCCAAACGCCCGATATCCCGGCGGAAGCCACACGGTCCACGTATGCCGCAGAAGGGGCACATCGGGCTGCAATAGCGGCGGCGCCAGGTGCGCCCAAGGGCTCAGCCCGGGGGCTTGGGTGACGAAGTGCACCGCCACCACCAGGTACCGCCGAGCCGGCGGAAGGGGCACGTAGATTTGAAGGGCGGAGGAGGACTTATCCTCGGCCACCGTCCAGGCGGTGCGAACGCCATCGACCCATGCGTTGCGGATTTGCTCGGCCGCCAAGCCCGGCGGCAGGGTCAGGGCCAGTTGGGACCGGCCGGTGCTTTCGAGGCGGAACTCGGCCACGTGCAGGCCGGCACCCGAGGCCGAGTAGCGCGACTCCAGGTGGCCGTTCCAGGCCCATGCGCTGGGGGGCAAGGCCTGCGGGTCTGCGGGATGAAGCACGACCGCGCCTGGCGGGGCCCGCTCTTCGCTTGCCGGATCATAATGGAAACTGGCGCGCCACAGCGGGGCGCGGTCCATGGGCGCGGCTTCCAGCGGCTGGGGCAGGAGGCGGTGGTTCTCGATGCGGATGGCTGCCCCCCCCGCGGCCCCGATCACCACGGTGCCGCGCTGCGATCGGGCTTCGGGGAGCATGGCCAGGCTGACCGGCTGCGGGGCATCGAAGGGCACGCTCCGCACCGCGTGGAGTTCGAGGGGCCCGCTTTGCGGCCGGCGGAGATGGACTTCCCAGGTCTCGGCGGAGGAATCGGGGGCGCCGGATTCCGGTGCTCGCCGCTGGGCCGATGCGACCTCCGGCGAGCCACCCACCACGGTCCACCGCAGCGGGACCGCCCGGGCCGGCGCAAACCGCACCACGACCCGTTCCACATGGGTGGACTCCGGGGTGCAGCGGATGTGATAGGTCTCGGACAGCCGGCCGTGCTCCACCACGGCTTCTGTGCGAATGCTGGCCGTGTAGCTGGGCTTGGGCTTTTCGACCCGCACGCGCAATCCGGCCAGCCGATCGTGGTAGCGGAAGACGAAGGGGGGCCAGGGATCGGGGAGCAAGTTGCGTTCGGGGGGGGCGAGTGCGACCGCATCGAGCCGGGGCCATTGCTCGCCGCCGGTAACATGCAGTTGATAGCCTTCCTGCGGCCGGAGGGCCAGGAGGTGTTGGCCTTCGCGGCCGGAAAAGCGGAGGGGGATTAGTTCTTCGGCCCGCCAGGCGTGGGTTTTCGGGTCGGCCAGGCAGTGGGCGGCAATGCGGAGTTCCAGGGGCCGGCGGGGGAGGATGCCGCGGGCCAGCCGCACCGTGAGCTTTCCGCCGGCGGAGCCTTCCTGGCTCCAATCGTCCAGGGCCTCGGCCGGCACGCTCTCGACCGACTGGATGGTCCAGCGGGGGCCCACGTTGGCCGCCACCTGGAACAGCTCGCCCTCGGAGACCTGGAACTGGGCGGCGATACGGGCCCGCAGCTCGACCCCGCCCAGTTCCACCAGCGTGCCGCAGTTCCAATAAAGCTGGGGGTGGGTGGAACCGAGGACCAGGTGAACGCCTGCCGAAGGCCCGAAGCACTGCAATTCGGCGGACTCGCCGGCGCGGGGTGCGGCCAGCGAGCCGGTTGCGGTTTGCCGGGCCCCTTGGGCGGAAAGATGCTCCAGCGACAAAGGTGCGGGCACTAAAAGGCGAAGGGTGCCCTCTTGCCAGAAAAAGTCGCGGGGGCGGATTTCGGGGAGGCGCCACGGCTGGCCTAGCACCACCGGCCCCATGGCCGCAAGGCGAAGCACGCGGTTGGGGCCGCGGATCGGTTCGGGCAGCTCGACCCAGGCGCGGGCGGGTTGGCCAGGCGATGCCGGCCCCGTGGCGGACCAGCGCAACGGCTGCTCGCCCAGCCATGCCCCGCTCAGGCGCAGGCCGGGGTCCAATTCTAGGGCGATCTGCCGCCGCGGCAGGCCGCGGATATCCAGGGTCCACTGGGCGGTCACATCCACCCCGCGGAGCGACATCTCGTAAAGGGTCGCCTGCCGGATGGTGTCTAAGCGCTGCGCGCTTGCCCATTGTGCCTGGGGTACGACACGGAGGTGCAGCGGCGACTGGGGCCCGAGTTCGACGGCCCAACGGGCCCGGCCTGGCGGGTCGCCCTCTTGCCGGCTGACCAGGCCGCTTTCCACCACCGGCTGAGCGTCTTTGGGCAGGTCCAACACCAGGCGTGCCAGGGGGCATGGGGGCAAGTGGAACTCGAACTCCAGCATTCCGCTGGGATCCCTCCGGCCCCGCAGCGACCAGGCCAGGCGCAGGGTGCCGGTGGGATCGGACTTCACGGCCAGCTTGCCATCGCTGGCGGTCAACAGCACGGCGGGCTTGGGCGGGCTGGCCAGCCAGAAGGCCTCGGAGACCGCCAGGTTCCAGGGCTCCAGGACCCAGCGGGAACCGGTCCGGGGGACGGGCGCGAAGCGCAACTGGGCCTCGCCCTCGACCAGGGTGTCGCCTTCGAGCCGGGCGCGGTAGTGGGCCTCGGCCAGCGGGCAGAGCGGCAGCGCGGCCTCGGCAGCGCGGGCTTGGGCCGCGGCGGCCAGCCGCTCGAACTCCGCTGCATCCACCGGCACATAGCGGAGATTATCGCGGGGCCAGTCCTTCAGCCGATCGGCCGGCGCATACACCCGCCGGAAGCGCAAGGGGGGTTCGGGCGGGGTGGGCGGCCCTTCGGCGGCACGGCTCAGCGCCGCTGCGCCCACCAGTCCCGCAAGGATCAACAGCACTCGGCGTCTCATACCGTTGGCTCGGCGATGGGATGGATCGCGGCGGCCAGCACCCGGGCCGAGGCCACCTCAGGCCATGGAATCGGACGCCGGGGCCGGGGCCACTTCGGTCGATTCCAACATGACGGGTGCGGCGGGGCGGGGGGTGGACCGGGCCGGCGTCCGCTCCAGCACTGAGCTGGAACCCTCCCACACGGCCGCCCGCTGGCGCCGCTCCAAGCGCCGCTGGAGCGCGGCAGCGCCGGCGGCCAGCACCACCCCCAACGCGGCAGCCTGGGCGCCCAAGAGCGACAGATCGGGATACACCACGATAGCCCAACTCAGGGCGGCTGCGCCTGCGGCCAGGCACAGCGGATGGCGGGCCGCACGCACATACACCCACAAGAGGCCCAGCACCAAAGCCGCGCCCGAGGCCCCCAGCACCACCAGCGGCCGGCGGACCGTGCGGACCTCGCAGCGGCTCACGCTCCCCAGCACGCTGTAAAGGTATTGGCTGGTCCTGGTGGGCACCTCAGTCAGATGGCGGGCCCCGCACCATGCTTCCAAGGCCGGCTGGTTCAGCAGCGGCTCGCGCCCCCAGAAGAACCCGGTCCATCCCCAGCGGTACTCTTCTGTGAAGCCCGCGGGCGGCAACAACACGTGCTCCTGGGCAGGCAGCACGAGTTGCCAATAGGTCCGCTGGACCCACGTATCGGGCCCCAGCCGGGGCAGTTCGATGGCCACGGCCCCGGGACCCTGGCCCGAATGGGCCAGCCGATACACCGCCTCCAGGCGATGCCGGGCGGCCGGCGTATCGTTGGGCAATGCCACGATGATCCGGGCCTCGGGCGTGCTCTGCCCTTTGATGCGCTTGTCGTCCAACCACAATTCGACCTCGCGGGGATGCACGCCGGCGGGCACCACCAATTCCACCTGCTTCTTGGTGCTGGTGAAGCGGAAAACGGCCCGGTCCTGGCGAGTTGCGCCGGCCAGCCAGGTCTGGATCCAGGCCCGATCCACCACCGTCAGTCCCAGGGCCGAGGGGTCTTCCAAATAAACGCCCAAGGGCAGTTCGGTGGCCCGCACCGGGCAAGCCACTTCCAGGCCTTCGGGGCGCGGGTCGCTGGTTTCTTTTTCGACCACGGCCCATGGCTTGCCGCGGAGCTGGGCTTGAATGCCCTGGCGCGTGCGGAGGATGGCGCGGTTGGCCGCCAGCTCCCCCTCGGCCGGCATGACCAGCGGAATCGTGCAGGCGACCGTCGCCTTGGGCTGCAAGCGCTCGACCGGCACGGTGTAGCGGAGCACCAGCTCGAACGAACCGATGCGGGGGGCCGGCAGGCTCACCAACTTCCGCACCGTAGGGGGCGAAGACGAGGGTGGCTGGCCCAGCGGCACCTCGGTCCACGCCAGGCGCTTCCCCTCATCGCCGAGGATTTCCACGCCTTCGGCAACGGCCAGGGTCCGCGGGACCTCCAGGGCCAGCCGATCCAGCGGCTCATACGCGACCGCATAGGCAAGCTTCTGTTCCACGTCGGCACGCTGGTCATCCAAACGGATGTTGGTCGAGACGCTCACCCGCACTTGGCGCGAGAGCACCCGGAACGCGGCGGCGAACACCGCCTTGCCCGGCTCGCCGCGATACACCAGCGGTTCCTGGCTCCGGGGGGGCAACCCGGCCAGTTGCCGCCCTTGCTGGCGGACCAGCCCCACCAGCGTGCCCTCCTCGGGGACGAGTTCCACGTTGTCGTCCGGGACCACGGCGACCGTGGCCGGCGCAGCCATGAGCACCCCCTCGGCCGGCCCGCGCAGCCGCGGCAGCTCGAGCACCAGGCGCTTCGTGTCGGCGGGCAACCGCCGGCGGGCCCGCAGCACGATTTCGATCTGCCCCATCGAGTCTTGTTTCAGAGGGATGGAAAGCAAGCCCGACGGGGCGTCGGCCACGGCGTCGGTGGCCACCACGTTGTCGGGCCCAACATCTTCCAGTTCCCAGTTCCCCAATTCCACGTCCAAGGTTCGGACCTTGCGGGTCCGCACCGAGTACTTCAACTTGGCCTGCAAGGTGACCTGGCGCGGCTCGACCAGAAAGACGTATTCCGGATCGACGGTGATCCGCGTGGTGCGGGGGACCGCCCGAGCGGCCAGCGAGAATGGCTGCATGAAATACTCGAAGCCCGCGATGAGGTCCGCAGGCCGCAAGGTCGCGGGCAAGTCCTCGACCTGGCGGACCCCGCGGCCCGGGCCAAGCAGCACGTGCCAATCGCTGGCGGCCGAAATGGCCAGATAGCCCCATTGGCGCTCGGCCCCGATGACCTCAAACCCACCCAGTTCGCTCCAAATGCCGGCGCCAGGGGCGTCGTATTCGGTGCGGGCGGCGATGACCACCTCCTCCGGACCGACCGTCTTGCCCGGCAACCGCACTTCCACCACTTTCCAGTCCTCGCCGCTTGGGCCGCCTAAAGCCACCGGGGTGATCGTGGAGTTGCCCGAGGCCGCAGGCACGTACTGGGCCCCTTTGGGCAAGCGCACGCGGAAGTAATCGAACGGGGCGCCGAAACTGCGAACCGTCAGCCGGGCCTCGAAGCTGATCCCCTGCCCATCCACTTTGGCCAGCACGGCACCGACGGACTCCAGCACGGGCGGCATGGAAACCCCCGGGCCGGCGGCCGACCGCCACGCCAGCTCGAAATCGCCGCCGGCACCCAGTACGTGCAAGGGCGAGTTGGCATCCGGCTGCGGGCCGGGCACCAACGTGGCCCCCTCGGAGATTCGCGACACCGCCTTTGGCCCCGGGGCGTCGAGGGTCAGCTCCGACCTGGCCGCCCGGGGTAGGAACAGACGCAACCGGGTCTCATCCCCGGCCGTGGCCAGCGGTACCAAGGCCTCGAAGGTGATCCGCATCTGGCGGTCTTTGGCCGAGCGTATCCACGCCACATACCCCTCGGCGGGCGAGAACTGGAGGAAGTGTTCGCCCTCGGGTGCGAATTGCGGCAAGCTGCGGAGCACGGCCTGATCCAGTCGCAGCGGCACGCGCACCCATTGATCGGAAAACAATCGAATGCCGAACGCCGCCTTGAACTCGGCACGCGAGCCCCGCGCGGTTCCGGAAAGCACGAGTTGTTCGATCGCGTATGCCGGGGGCGTCTCGGGCTGCTCTTGCCGCAGCTTCTGCCGGACCATCTCCTCGAAGTCCTCGAAGGTGAACCCAAGGACGGGCTGAAGGTTTCCCTCCTTATCCTTCAAATAGAAAAGCGAAGGCTGCGCCTCTTGGACCGCGGGTACCGGAGCCAGGGGAACCGGTGGTGGAGCGGCTGGGGAGCCGGCCGGCCCCTGGCCCGGCGGCACAGAAGCCGGAGCACCTTCACCCGAGGTCGAGGACGATTTGAGCAGTGGCGAAGGCTGGTCGCCATTGGGTTGCGAGATGGGGGCGGTGGCCGGACCGCTTGGCTTCTCCTTGGCCGATTGTGCTGCCGGCGGAGGCATTGGCCCCGGGGCCGGGGAAAGAGGTTTGGCCGAGCCGCCCGGCGCAGCCCCCATCGGTACCCCCGGCGGTACCGCACCGGGTTGCGGTGTTCCACCGGGCGGGGGGTTACGGGGCATGGGGGGGCGCGGGGGGGTTACGGTCGATGTCCCCGGCGGCATGGGCCCGGTTGCGGGCTTCGCTGCCGAGGTCGAGCCCGATGCTGCGGCGACGCTGGCAGGTAGCATCGGGTCGGCAAAGCGCGGGGGCAGCGAACCGCCCGTTTGGGCCGAAGTCTCACCGCTCGCCTCGGCCCCCGGGGTCAAACACACCCACATGAGGCATCCGAGGGCGGCACAGACCGCTACGCCCCAGACCGCGCAATCCCGAAAGCTCCGCACAACTAGCGTTTCCTCTTCCGGTCCAGTCGGGACTCCCACGGGAGATGCCCGTCGCTTGTTGGCCAATCAGAGAAGGCAGCCCGGACAAGCACCTCTTCCAGTGTAAACCGGAGTGTCCGATTATTGAAGCAACCGCTCTGCGGTTTTGCGTGTTTGATGGCCTGGGGCCAGAGGCCGGCCAGCGAGGGCAAAGTTGCCTCGGGCCGGTCCCCAATCGCCTCGGCTATCGCCGGGGCTTGGCCAGAGCGAACCGTCCGGCGGGCCCCCCTATTTATAGGTGAGGACACCCGCGCGGGCAACCATTTCCAGGGCCTGCTGATGCAGAATCCCCCCTGCGGAGGCAAGAAACGGCCCGTGGGCCAGGGGCATCGCGCTGCCATCCATGCGGGTCATCCGTCCACCGGCCTCTTCGATGAGCAGCTTGCCCGCGGCGATATCCCAGACTTTGGTGGTAAACGACCAGGCCAGGTCGAACCGGCCGCACGCTACATACGCCAAGTTCAGGGCGGCCGACCCCATCCGCCGCATGGCCTGGCAGGAAACGGCAGCCTCGGCGAACAGGCGCAAATCGGGAGAATCGCGCCGGACTACGGACGGAAAGCCCACCGCCGCAAGCGCCCCGTCCAGCCGATGGACACCGCTGGTCCGAATCCGGCGCCCGTTACAAAAGGCTCCTCTACCACGCTCGGCCGTGAAACACTCCCCCAGCAGGGGATCGAATATCGCGGCACACAGCACGTCGTTCTCGTGCGCCAGGGCCAGCGAAACGCAAAAGTGCGGCACCTGATGGACGTAATTGGTCGTGCCATCCAAAGGATCGAGTATCCATCGCAGCGCGGCCGCCGGCCGTGGCGAACCGCCCGGGCCATCCTCTTCGCCCAGAAAATCGTGGTCGGGGAAGGCGGCCAACACCGTGCGGCGGACCGTCTCCTGCGAGGCGTGGTCCGCCTCGGTGACCAGGTCGGCCGGGCCTTTTTCCTTGACGGTCACCCGGCCAAGCATCTCGACCAGCACCTCGCCGGCCAATCGCACCGCTTTTTCGCACACTTCGAGGTAAGACGCCATTGGCTGAAGGCCTGAAAGCCGCCTCCTTGAGGTCGCAGGATACCGGGGCACCCGCCGCCCGGTTGCTGTGTTGGGCTCCATCCCCCGTGGGGCCGCAACGTACCGTGGCTCGCCTGGGGCGACGTGCCAGTGGGGCGCGACCTGCGGCCGAGACGCCCGGCCCGGTTGCGCCATAAGCCTCCGCCAGCGGAGGCGACTGCTCTGGCCCCGTGAATCGGCCGCGGGCCGGACACCGGGCTTGCCACTCCCTTATGGTAACCGTTCACGGCCCGGGAAGTTACCGGGCAACACGCAATGCCTCGGCCACGACAGAGCGTGGCCCTCCACACTTGGAGGGACGCGCTCCGTCGCGTCCGCGCCCCGGTACTCGCCGTACCCTGCACGCTCTTTCGCCTTGAGCATCCGGAAAGCTCGGGGCCGTGAACGGTTACCCCTTATGGTACCACTTGGTAACACACGACCCACTGGTTGCCCCGGAGATACAGCCGGCCATTGGCGAGCGTGGGCTGCTGGGGCCGGCCCAGGGCGATGCCCGGGCGCACACGCCCGAGTTCTTTGTACGCCTGGCGGTTGGCCTCGGCCAGCACCAATTCGTCGTTTTTGGTCACCGCAAAGATCAGCCCGTCGGCAACCACCAGGTTCTGGTCTTTGGTCCAATCGCGGCTTTCATGCTTCCACAGCAAGCGCCCGGTTTCCAGGTCGGTGGCGTGGAGGAAGCCCGCTTTGGCCCCGCCTCCGAAGCCGAACACCGTGCCCTCGTAAATGGCCGGCGTGTTGAACATGTTCGTTTGCAGCTCGGTGCTGGTGTACAGCTCGCGGACCGCCACATTCTGGCCATCGCCTTTCAGTTCCAACAAGGCCGAGAAGTTGCGATTGGGCCCTTCGCCCCCGCTGAGGAACAGACGGCGGCCCACGGCCACGGGGGTACTCACCAGCCCGATAATGATGTCGGCGGGATAGGGGTAGCGCCACAGGAGCCGCCCCGTTTGGGCGTGCACTCCCAGGACCTCGCGGGTGCCATAGGTGGCCACGATCACCTGCGGGATGCCATCGACCACTTGGTACGTCAGCGAGGCGGGGGCGCCGAGTTCGCGGGGATGTTCCGAAGGGACTTTGAGCGACCAGCGGATGGCCCCGGTCCGCTTATCCAAAGCCACCAGCACAACGCGCTCGGGATTATCGGCGCCCACGTACAGGGTGTCGCCCACGACCAGGGGCGTGGAGGCCTCGGTGGCCCACACGCCCTGGTCCACCCGCCACAGCTCGGTGCCATCGGTCCGCAGGCACACGATGGGGCAGCGCATCTCCCATACATCGCCGCGATAATTGGCATAGGGGATGAAGTACACGCGGTCCTCGTCGACCACAGGCGAGGTGACCGGCCCCCGCTCGAAGTGACGGTTCTCTTTGGGTAGCA
>JBBIQF010000147.1:0-13573 GCA_037442445.1 Planctomycetaceae bacterium | reverse complement strand
CAAGGCGGGGGCCACGGTGTACGCCTATTATTCCGACCCGCGGGCTTCGGCCACGGGGCAGCGCCCGGTGTATTTTGCCGGGCAGTTCTACGGGTCGGGCCGGGTGTTCTACATGGGCAGCGGCGAGCTCTGGCGGTTGCGGCGGCGGGACGAGGGGTACTTCGACCGGCTTTACACCCGCTTGATTCGCCATGTCAGTCAGGGGCGCTTGCTCCGCCAATCCAGCCGCGGCACCCTCCTGGTCGATAAAGACCGCTACCTCTTGGGCGGCACGGCGGAAATCCGGGCCCAACTGACCAATGCCCAATTGCAGCCGCTGGTGGCCCAAAGCGTGGCCCTCCAGGTGTTCCAGCCTGATGGAAAGGTGCAGTCCGTACGGTTGCGGGCGGATCCGAGCCGCCCGGGATTGTTCGCCGGGCAACTGACCCTCCTCCAAGAGGGGGACTATCGCCTGGAACTTCTGATTCCCGACAGCGACAATGAGCGGTTGACACGCCGCCTTCAGGTCCGCCTGCCCGACTTGGAGCGCGAGAATCCCCAGCGCAACGACCCGTTGTTGTCGCGGTTGGCGGAGGCCAGCGGCGGCCGGTATTTCCGCGATTTGGAAACGGCCTTGGCCCCTGGGACGTCAGATAGCGTAGCGGCCCAATTGCGCGATTGTACACGCACCAGCATCCTAACCGAGGCCCGCAACGAGGCCTGGGAGCGATTCTGGCGCCAGGTGATGATGTTTGGCCTGTGCGGCGTGTTGTGCCTGGAATGGCTGATCCGGCGACTTGCAAAACTGGCTTGAACCCTTTGCGCCCATGACGACGCGACGGCCCACCGTGCCCAGCCCGACTCTCGCCGCATTGCTTGCGGGCTTGCGGCGCCGCATCCGCCGGTACGTGGGATGGGTGGGGGCCGCGCGCCTGGTGGCCGCCTTGGGCGCCATTTTCTGGCTCACCCTGGTGGCGGATCGGTTCCTGGAACCCCCGGCCGCCGTGCGCGCGGGAATCCTGGTGATTGCCAGCGCGCTGTTGGTGGTAGTGGCGGTCCGGCGAATCGTTCTCCCCTTGATGATGCCCCTGCGGAACTCCAGCCTGGCCTTGCTGTTGGAGCGGCGGTTCCCCCAGTTCCAGGACCGGCTGCTGACCGTGGTCGAACTGGCGGCTCGGCAGGTCCCGGCCGAAGAAGCCCATCCGGAACTCCTCGCCCGAACGGAAAAACAGGCCGAGGCGGCCGCCGCAACCATCGACCTTGGGCAGGTGTTCAACCTCGGGCTGCTGCGCCAGAGCATGGCACTTGCGGTGGCGGCTGTGATTTCGGTCGTGGGTTTTGGGGTTTTTTCGCCCGAATCGCTAGGAATCTGGGGCCGCCGGGTGCTGTTGTTGTCCGACGAGCTTTGGCCGCGCCGCACCCGCCTGGTGGTGCCGGGCTTCGAGGAAGGGCCGCGCAAGGTGGCACGCGGGTCGGACGTGGAGATTTCGGTGCTGGCCGATACCTCCGGCGAGATTCCCGACGTGGTGGAGGTTCGGTACCGCACGGCGGCCGGGCTCCGCGACCGCAAACCGATGGACCGCAAGGGCCAGGCCGACCCCCAGCGCGATCCTTACCAGGAGTTCACGTACCGCTTTCGCGGCGTATTGGCGCCGGTGGTGTTCGATGTGTTTGGCGGCGATGACGTGGTCCGCAACTTGCAGATCGAGGTGGTGGACAACCCGGCCATCGTGGAAATGTGGCTGGATTTGGAGTTTCCCGCCTATATGGCCCGACCGCCCCGCACGGTGCGGGCGGCCGGGCTGATGCAATTCCCTTGGGGCACGCGCATCCGGGTGCGTGGCCGGGCCAACAAGCCGCTGGTCCGCTTGGCCGTGGAGACCGATCCCCAGGAACACCCCCGGCCTGCACAAACCCTGGCCCCCGAGGCCGGCGACCCCGCCCGCTTCCAGCTCGGCCTGCCCCCGCTTGCCGGCAATACCACCCTGCTATTTACCCTCTACGATGCCGATGGCATCAAGAGCCGCGAGCCGGTGCGGCTGGCGCTTTCGGCGGCCGAGGACCGGCCCCCTGAGTTCTCGGTGCGGCTGGAAGGGATTGGCTCGGCCATCACGCCCCAGGCCATGCTGCCGGCCAAAGGCCGCGTCAGTGACGACTACGGCTTGGCGCACGTCTGGTTCGAATACGAAGTGGATGGCGGCAAGCCCGCCCGCCAGCCCATCGCCCAGTTCCAGCAGCCCGCAGCCGAGATGGAAATCGCCCATACCCTGGATGTCCGCCCCCTGGGGTTGCATCCCGGCCAGAAGTTCCAGTTCTCGCTGAAGGCCGACGACCGCTTCGACCTAGGCCCCTCCCCCAATACGGGGCAGAGCGAACGCTGGGTGCTCAATGTGGTTACGCCCGAGCAGTTGCGCACCATGCTCGAAGCCAGGGAACTGGTGCTCCGCCAGCGCTTCGAGACCGTGGTGGAAGATGTGGCGGCCACGCGGGACCTGGTGGCGCGAATCGATTTCGGCAGCGCATCGCCCTCGGCCAGCGCCGCCGAGCCCGGCGATGAGGCTGCCAACAACGATCGCTCGCCCGAGCGGCTATTGGCCCAGCGGTTGTTCCGGGTGCAATCGGCCCAGCAGAACGGCCGCAAAGCCCAAAGCGAGGTCTCCGGCATCGCCCGCGCATTCCTCGACATCCGGGCCGAGTTGGTCAACAATCGCATGGATACGGCCGAATTGCAGGAGCGGCTGGAAGCCGGCATCGCCGTGCCCCTCGGCCGCATCGCCGACCAGATGTTCCCGGAGCTGGATCGGCGGCTCCAAGACCTGGAAGCCGCGCTGGCCAATTCCCAGGCAAAAGCGCAGGCCCGCGACTCGGCCTTGGCCCAGCTCGACGCCATCCTGGCCGCCATGCGGGCGGTCTTGAGCCGGATGCTCGAACTGGAAGACTTCAACGAGGTGGTACAATTGCTACGGGACATCATCGCTTCGCAGGATAAGGTCCGCGAACTGACCCGCCAGCGCCATCGTTCCAGAATCCTGGACTTGAAGGAGTAACCGCCCCACGTTAGCCCGCCGGCAGGGGTCAATAACAGGATGTTCGCCATGACAGCCATCGCACACCGGCACCGCACAGCCGCCTGGGTCGGCACGCTGGCCTTCGGGGTGGCGGCCTTCTTGCTCCCGGCACTCCTGGCCGGGGGCGAAGTGCCGGGTACAAAGCCGGCGGGCAGCCCGGGGGCGGCATGGGCTGGCGAGTCGGCCTCGCCGCCCGATGCCGATACTCCCGACCGGCTGGCCGCCCAGCAGCAGCAGATTGCCGACCGCTATCGCCGGCTGGAGGAAATCCTGCTTCGCATGGCGGAGCTCAGCCGCGGCACCGACCCCCGCCGGGCCGCCCTGCTCCGCCAGGTCGTCGAGCAGAGCAAAGAGCGCCTGGTGGGCCTCCAGTTCGAGAAGCTGGTGGAACTGCTCAAACGCGACCAATTGGCGCCGGCCTTGGCAGGCCAGGAGGAACTCCAGGCCGATCTTTGCGCCTTGCTGCAACTGCTTTTGACCGAAAGCCGGGCCCAGCGCACCCGCTCGGAACAGGCCCGGCTGCGGGACTACATCCGCAAGATCGCCGAGCTGATCAACCAGCAGCAAAGCATCTTGGGCCGTACGGCCGGGGGCGATGATCCCAAACGCCTGGCCGACGAGCAGAACCGCGTGGCCAGCCGGACCGGCGAACTGGCCAAGACCATCCGCGAAAACGAGGAGGGCCGGGCCGGCGCCCCGCCGGCCGAAGGCGGGCAGGCTCCCAAGCCGGGCCAGGCCAAACCGGGCGAAGCCAAACCCGCCAGCCGTGCCCAACCCGCCCAACCAGGCCCACCGCCCGCCAAAGCCGCCCCGGGCCAGGCCAAACCGGGGCAAAGCAAGCTGGGCTCGGCCAAGGGGGGCCAGGGCAAGTCGCCTGCCGATGCCAAACCGGGCCAGGCCGAGCCCAAGCCGGCTTCGGATGCGCCCGCCGGCAAGCAGCAGTCCAAGGAATCCGGCTCCTCCGGCAGCAAGCCCAAAGGGGCCAAACCGGCCGCAGGGAAGCCCGCCCAGGGCTCGGGCAAACCCTCTTCCGACACTCCGCCGGCCGAGGGCAAGCCCTCGCAGGCATCCCCGCCCTCCGAAGAGAACGAGGCCAACCCGGCACGCAAACGGCTGGAGGCCGCCGAGGAGCGGATGCGCCAGGCCGAAGAAAAGCTCCGCAAGGCCC
This sequence comes from Planctomycetaceae bacterium, assembly GCA_037442445.1. Classification (GTDB taxonomy): domain Bacteria; phylum Planctomycetota; class Planctomycetia; order Pirellulales; family Thermoguttaceae; genus JANLFZ01. The sequence continues at coordinate 9,358 of JBBIQF010000147.1, read as the reverse complement.
AGCGCGAGGGGGCCCAGCAAGACCAGCAACAAGCCCTCGAGGAACTCAAACAGGCCAAGGCCAGCCTGGAACGCATCCTGCGCCAGCTCCGCGAGGAGGAGATCGAGCGGGTGCTGGCCAGCCTGGAAGCCCGCTTCGCCAAGATGCTGCAAATGCAGCGCGCGGTGTACGACGCCACGGTCCGGCTGAGGGAGGCCATGGCCAAATCGCCCAGCCGCGAGCATGAAATCGAGGCCGGCCGGCTCAGCGTTCGCGAGGCGGAGATCGGCCTGGAAGCGGACCGCGCCCTGAACCTGTTGCGCGAAGATGGCACCTCGGTGGCCTTTGCCGAGGCCGTCGAGCAAATCCGCGCCGATATCCGCCAGGTCGAAGAGCGGCTCAAGGCGGCCAAGGTGGACGATACCACCCAAAGCATCGAGGAAGATATTCTGGCGGCCCTGGAAGAGATGATCCAATCGCTGCAAAAAGAGATGAAGCAGCGTGCAGAGCGCCGCGGCCAGCCGCCTCCGCCCGGCCAGCCCCAGGACCCGCCCTTGGTCGATGTGCTGGCCGAACTGAAAATGATCCGCGCGTTGCAGATGCGGGTCAACACGCGCACAGCGCGATATTCCAAACTCCTCGGCGAGCGCGAACAGGCCGAACAACCCGAGCTGGTCGAAGCCCTTCGCCGCCTGGCCGAACGGCAGCAGCGCATCTACCAGATTACCCGGGATCTGGAAATGGGGAGGAACCGATGAACGCTTCGCACGGCAGCCGGTTGCAAGGGTTGAAGCTTGGCCGGCGGATTGCGCCTGCCGCGTGCCCGGTGCCGCTTGGGGCCGCCGCGGCAGGTTGGGGCGGGCCGTTTGCGGCGCTGCGGCGCCGGTGGCCGCTTGCGGCGATTGCCCTCGTGGGGGTGGCCTGGCTTTTTTCTGGAAGCGCCGCAGCCCAAACTCCCGCACCGCTTGCCCCGCCTACCTGGCGGGCGCCGGCAGCCCAGGAGGTCCAAGCCCAGGTGCTGGCCTGGCTCGACCAGCGCAAGGCCGACGCCGCCACGCGCACCAAGGCCCTGGAGCTTTGGAAGTCGCCGCCGCAGGACCCGGCCGAAGTGCTCGACCGACTGGTGCGGACCTTCGCCCTGGCCGACGACAACGTTGCCCAACTGGTGGCGTTCTGTTCGAAACCGCGGGGCGTCGCCGTACCCCCGGCACCCCCGTGGCTGACCAGCGATGGTTCTGCGCCTGCCTTTGTGGCCCGCAATGTCCGATTGTGGTACGCCCGCTGGCTGGTGCATGAGGAGCTTTTCGACGAGGCGGCCGACTTGCTCCGCGGCCTGGCCCCGCAGGACGTGGTCGATCCGGCATCGCTATTGTTTTACCAAGGGGTGGTGTACCACCGGCTGGTGCAAGGCGAAGCGGCCCGCCAGGCCCTGGGGGCGCTACTGAGCGGCACACCGGCGCCGCAGCGGTACCTCGCCCTGGCCCGGCTGATGGATGCCGATCTGAAGGACCTCAAAGAGGATACGCTGGACCATATCGCCCGGCGCATGGCCGACATCGAACGCCGCCTGGACCTCGGCCGCGCAGGGCCTAAAGTCCGCAAGCTCGAGGACGGCGTGATCGAGTCGCTGGACAAACTCATCAAGCGATTGGAGGCCCAGCAGCAACAGGCCAGTTCCAGCGGGGGGGCCAACAACGTGCAGTCCATGCGCCCTGCCCAGGATAGCCGCATCATGGAGGGCAAGGGCAAAGGGGACGTGGACCGCAAGCGGGTGGGCAGCCAAGGGGGGTGGGGCAACCTCCCGCCACGCCAGCGGGAAGAAGCCTTGCAGCAGATCGGCCGCGATTTCCCCTCGCACTATCGCGAAATCGTCGAACAGTACTTCCGCAAACTGGCAAGCGAAGGAAGCCAATAGCACGCAACATCATGGGCGCAACACTGGTGCTTGCCATCGTGTGGGGGGCCGGTCCGGCGGTCGAGGTGCAACGCCTCTCGGGCGATCCCATCCAGGGGACCCTCGTTTCGCTGGATGCCGAGCAAGCGGTGGTGCAAACCGCTGCCGGGCCGGTGGCGGTACCGATTGCCCAGCTTTCGGGGCTGGCGCTCAAACCCGCGGCCCCAAGCCCATTTGCATCTAAGCCCGCTGTGTGGTTGGAGCTTGTGGACGGCAGCCGCATCGCGGCGGCCAATGTAACGCTCAGCTCGGGCAAGGCCAAAGTCCTTTTGGAGCCGGCAGCGGCCCTGCCGGACATACCCGCTTCGCTGATCCGCTGGATCCGCTTCCACCCGGAGACGGAAGCCCTGGCCGCCCCGTGGGAAAAACTACTGCAATCCGCCGCGCCGGCCGACCTGTTGGTCACGCAAAAAGGCGATGTCCTGGACTTCTACCAGGGAGTGGTGGAGGCCATCGGGGACGACGTGGTGGATTTCGTGTTGGAGGGCCAGCGGATTCCGGCCAAACGGGCCAAGGTGTACGGGCTGGTGTTCCACCACCCCGAGGGCCGGAAGCCGGCCGAGCCCTTGGGCATTGCCATCGAGTGGGGGGGCTCGCGCTGGCCGGTGCGATCCATCCGCCTGGAGGGCGATGCACTGCACTGGACCACGCCTGCCGGGCTGGGGGTGTCGCGGCCTGTGCGGGGCATCCAGCGCATCGACTTCTCGCTGGGCAAGACCGTGTACCTGAGCGATTTGAAGCCGGAATCGGCCCAGTGGACGCCCTACATCGGCCTGGGGGCGGAGTTGCCGGGCCGGGCGGTGCTATTCGGGCCGCGGGCCGACCGCAGCCTTTCCGGCGGGCCGCTGGAGCTGGCCGGCAAAGTGTACCGCAAAGGCCTGGCCATCCACAGCCGCACGGAACTGGTTTACCGGCTGAGCGACTCGTTTACACGCTTTTCGGCGGTGGCGGGCATTGACGACCGGGTGCGGCCCCGGGGGCACGTCCGGCTGATCATCCGCGGCGACCAGAAGGTGCTGTTCGATGGCTCGATCGCCGGCAGCGACCCGCCGCGCATGCTGGACCTCGACCTCCGCGGCGCGCGGCGATTGAGCATCCTTGTGGATTTCGGCGAGGACATGGACCTGGCCGATCACCTCGACCTGTGCGACGCGAGACTGGTGAAATGAGACTGCGGGTGTGGATGGTTCTGCTGGCCGGGTTGGCAATCGCCCTGGGGGCGGGCTCGTGCCTGTTGGCAGGGCCTGCGGAAGTCGACCCGGCCGTGCTCCAGGCCGAGGCCCAGCGTGTGGCGGTCATCGCCAAGGTGGCGCCGGCCGTGCTGGCCATCTTTTCGCCCACCGGCGCCGGCGGCGGCTCGGGCGTGGTCATCTCGCCCGAGGGCTATGCCCTGACGAACTTTCACGTGGCGCAGCCCTGCGGCAAGGCCAAGAAGTGCGGCATGCCCGACGGCAAGACCTACGACGCCGTGCTGGTGGGCATCGACCCGGTGGGCGATGTGGCCCTGATCAAGCTCTTCGGCCGCGACGATTTCCCCTACGCCGAATTGGGCGATAGCGACAGCGTGGCCCAGGGCGATCCGTGCCTGGTGATGGGCAACCCGTTCCTCCTGGCGTTGGACTTCCAGCCCACGGTCACCTGCGGCATCATCTCGGGGGTGCACCGGTACCAATACCCGGCGGGGACCATTCTGGAATATGCCGATTGCCTGCAAACCGATGCGGCCATCAATCCGGGCAATTCGGGCGGGCCGCTGTTCGACCAGCATGGCCGGGTGATTGGCATCAATGGCCGGGCGTCGTTCGAGAAGCGCGGCCGGGTCAACGTGGGCGTGGGGTACGCCATATCGATCAACCAGATCAAGAACTTCTATGGGCATCTGCGTTCGGGGCGGATCGTGGACCACGCCACGCTGGGGGCGCGGGTGGCCACCGAAGACGGCCGGGCCGTGGTGGCCGACATCCTCGACGATAGCGATGCCTACCGCCGCGGCCTGCGCTACGGCGACGAGATCGTGCAGTTCGGGGGCCGGTGGATCCACTCGGCCAACGCGTTCCAGAACGTGTTGGGCATCTTTCCCAAGGGGTGGCGTGTCCCCCTGAGTTTCCGCCGCGAGGGGAAGCAGTACGACGTGCTGGTCCGCCTGGCCGGCGTGCACAGCGAGGCCGAGTTGCTCCGCAAGGCCACTGGCCGGCCGCAAGCCCCACCCATGCCGATTCCCAAGCCCGGCCAGCCGCCGCCGGGCAAACCCGGCCAGAAGCCCGAGGGCAAGGACCGCCGCGGCGGCGACGGCCCCGAACCGCCGCTTCCGCCCGGCCACCCCGCCCTGCGCCCGCCCCCCATGCCCGAGGTGGTCAAGAAACACTATGAAGACCGGCCAGGGTACGCCAACTACTATTTCAACCGCCTCAACCGCCAGCGGGTGTGGGACGCCTGGATGGCCAGCTCGGGGCTGAGCCAGGCGCCGGCCGCGTGGGTCATCGAAGGGCCTTTGACCGAGGATCGCCGCTACCGGCTGGAGCTGCGCGACGAGGAGGTGTTGCTCAGCCTTCCGGGCGGCCAGACCCGGTGGCTGGCCACCGAGGACATCCCCGCTTCGCTGCTACCCGAGGGGAGCGGCGGCATGTTACCTGCCCTCTACCTGTGGCGGCGTCTGGCCGTGGCGGGCCCAGAAAAGTTCGGCGACGTGTATTACCTGGGCACTGCCCCGTGGCCGGGCCGGCCCGGGCTGGCCGATGTGCTGGTGGGCGTCCACGCCGGCGCCGAGTGCCACTTCTACTTCGATGGTAAAGAGGGAGTGCTGCTGGGCCTGGAACTTTATCCGTTCCCGAATGCCGACCCGTGCGAGGTTCATTTCCTGGACTACCGCGAGGCCCAGGGGCGGCGTACTCCCCAACGGATCGAGGTCCGCTACGGAGAAATCGTTTTTGCCGAGCTTAAGATCGATCGCTTTTCGCAGGAAAAGCCGGCCAAACATGGCTCCTCGCCTTGACTTCGCTAGCGTTCGGTGGCCGCCAAGGCCTGCCCGCTCGCGCGGGGCTGGCGCCCGTGCTGCCGCCGTGCGCGGGCCTTGTTGCCGTGCGGCCGGGCTCGTTGTGTGCCTGGCGGTGGCGTGGCTGGCACGGGTCCAGCCGGCCGATGGGGGCGGTTCGCTTCCTTCCTCGGCGCCCCCAAGCCGCTCGCTCTTGCACGCCACGATTGCCGCCAGCCAGCCGAAGGTGGTCAAGCTTTATGGTGCGGGCGGGCTTCGCGGCCTGGAATCCTACCAGAGCGGCATTCTCATCTCGGCCGAGGGCCACATCCTCACGGCCTGGAGCACCGTGCTGGATACCGATGCGGTGGTGGCCGTGCTGTACGACGGCCGGCGGTTCGAGGCCAAGCTCCTCGGCGCCGACCCGCGACTGGAAATCGCCGTGCTGAAGATCGACGGCCGCGATCTGCCCTACTTCGATCTGGCCCAGGCGGTGGAGGTCGAGCCGGGCACACGCATTCTGGCCATAAGCAACCTGTTCAACGTGGCCACGGGCGACGAGCCGGCCAGCGTGCAGCGAGGCACGGTGGCAGCCAAGGTCCGCCTGGAAGCCCGCCGGGGCGCCTTCCAGTCGCCCTACACCGGCCCGGTGTATGTGCTCGATGTGGTCACCAACAACCCGGGCTCCGCCGGCGGGGCGGTGGTCACCTGGCGGGGCGAGTTGGTCGGCATGTTGGGCAAGGAACTCCGCAACGCGCTAAATAACACCTGGCTCAACTATGCGGTGCCCATTGCTCCGCTGCGGGAGTCGGTCGAAGCGATCCGGGCCGGCAAGCCCCTGGCCCGGCTGCCCGAGGAGACCAAGAAACCCGCCCGGCCGCTGTCCCTATCGCTCTTGGGCCTCGTGATGGTGCCGGACGTGCTGGAGCGAACGCCGCCGTTTGTGGACAGCGTGCAGCCGGGCTCGCCCGCCGCCCGGGCTGGAATCCGGCCCGATGACCTCATCCTGCTGGTCGGCGACCACCTGGTCCCCTCGTGCAAGGCCCTGCGCAAAGAACTGGAAAGCACCGACCAGGACCAGCCGGTCAAGATCACTGTGCTTCGTTCCCAACAGTTGATGGAGTTCACCCTTCATGCCGACTGACCGCAGGCCAACGGTTGGGGGCCCCGGGGGCCGTTGCCGCCGGCCGCTGGACATGTACGGGCCGAACCGGCACCAGGAACCGGCCGGGCTGTTCGTTGCCCGGCTTGTGGCCCATGCTTATTGGGGCCTGGCTTGGGCGTTTGTTGCAGGCAGACGGCTCCTGGGGCCGGCCGCGGCTTGCCTGGTCGTTGGCGCGGCGCTTGTCCCGGCCGCAGGCGCCGAGCTGGAAATCCTCGAGCAGCAGGCGTTTCAGGCCGCGGTGCGCCGGGTGACGCCCTCGGTGGTGCGGATCGAGACCGTCGGCGGCCTGGAGCAGGTCGGGGGCGTCCTGTTCGGCACCGGGCCTACTACGGGGATCGTGGCCACGCCCGATGGCTACATCGTCTCCAGCGCTTTCAACTTCTTGCACCAGCCGGCCTCGATCCTGGTGCAGTTGCCCGATGGCACGCGCAAGGCGGCTCGGCTGGTGGCCACCGATCGCAGCCGGATGATCGTACTCTTGAAGATCGACGTGGACCGGCCCCTGCCCGTGCCGGAGCCCGCCCCGCAGAAAGAACTTCGGGTGGGGCAATGGGCCATTGCGGTGGGTTGGACCTTCGAGTCCAGCGGGCCGAACATGGCGGTGGGCATTCTAAGCGCGCTGGACCGCATCTGGGGCAAGGCCGTGCAGACCGATGCCGCGGTCTCGCCCAACAATTACGGCGGGCCGCTGGTGGATATCCGCGGCCGGGTGATCGGGGTGCTGGTGCCGCTTTCGCCCGACGAGTCCAGCGAGGTGGCAGGCTACGAGTGGTACGACTCGGGCATCGGGTTTGCCATTCCGTGGGAGAAGGTGCAGGAACTCGTGCCGAGGCTCCGGCAGGGCAAAGACCTGTTGCCGGGCGTGGCAGGGATACGATTTTCCGGGCCGGCACTGTTCCTGGCGGAACCGGTGCTGGCCGGCTGCCGCCCCGGTTCTCCCGCCTACCAGGCGGGCCTGCGGGCCGGCGACCGCATCGTCGAGATCCAGGGGCAGAGCATCTCGACCGCCGCGGCCGTCAAACGCGAACTTGCCCGGCGCTATGCCGGCGACACCGTCCAGATCGCATACCTCCGGGACGGCAAGCGCCTGGAAACCCGCCTGGCCCTGGCGGATCGGCTGCCGCCGTATGCGCACCCGTTCTTGGGCATTCTGCCGATGCGCCTTCGGGCAGCGGCCGCCGCGGGCCCAGAGAAACCGGTGCCCCCCGCCGCCGGGCAAGAACCTGCCGAAAAGGCCAAGCCCAAGGAGGGGGAGCCTGCGGCCGGTCTGGGGGCCAAGGCCCCTGGCGGCCTTCGCGTGCGCTGGGTGTATCCCGGAAGTCCGGCCGCCAAGGCGGGCCTCAAGGCCGGAGATGTCCTGCTGCGGGTGGCCACTTTTCCGGCCGGCGATGCCGACCGGCTCCGCAACGATCTTGCCGACCTCCAGCCGGGCCAGCCCGTGGCCGTCGAATTCCTCCGCGATGGCCAGCCGCAGAAGACCGAGGCGGTGCTGGCCACCTTGCCCGAAACCGCGGTTTCGCAAGACCTGCCGCCGGCGCACGACCCGTTGCCGCCCGACCGGCCCAAGGCCCCGGATACCGGCATGGTGGAACTGCGGGTGCCCGAGTTCCCTAACCCGGCGTGGGCGTATGTGCCGGCGGCCTATGAGCCGGCGGTCCCTTGCGGCGTGCTGGTGTGGCTGCACGGCAGCGCCGGTCTGAAACACGAAGAACTGGTCGCCCGCTGGAAACCGCTGTGCGACCGGCACGACCTGATCCTCCTGGCTCCCAAGGCCGACGAGCCGGCCCGCTGGCAATCGGCCGAAGCCAGGCTGGTCCGGGCCCTGTTGGCACAACTGGCCCAGCGCTACACCCTGGATGCCAACCGGATCGTGGTGGCCGGCGAGGACACCGGCGGTGCCTTGGCCTTCCGGCTTGCCTTTAGCGACCGCCAAACCTTCCGGGGGTTGGTGGCCATCGAGGCGGCCTGGACAGGCCCTCTGCCCGAGAACGAGCCGGCCAGCCGCCTTGCGGTGTACGTGTTCCATGCGGCACAATCTCTCCGGGCGGCCGCCGTGCAGCGGATGATCTCGGGGCTCCGCGAGGCCCGCTTCCCCGTGACGGTCAAGGAATTGGGCCCGCAACCCCGGCCGCTGACCCAGGACGAATCGGCCGAACTGGCCCGCTGGATCGATTGCTTGGACCGCATCTGACCGCAGGCAGGTCGGCCCACCAGCGCGCCTTGCGGCGGCGGGAGCCAAACGGCAAGCCCCGGCCGAAGTCCGCCTGATTGCTGCCGCCGGTCCCCACCAACCCAGCGAGTTTCTGCCAACCCAGGGAGTTTGTCATGCGAACGACTCGCCGCACGCTGCTCCAAGTGGCCGCGGCGCTGGCGGCCGGCCCGCTGGCCGCCCCTGCCGCCCGCCCCGCCGAAAACACGAAACCGTCACCACCGGCCCCATGCCGGGCGATCACCCGCGGGCCCAAGCGGCATTGGTTCGGCTATTACGACAAGCTCGAGTTCGACCCCGCAGGCCGTTTCGTGCTGGGCATGGAGGTGGATTTCGAGCACCGCTCGCCCCGGCCCGACGACCGCATCGCCATCGGCATGGTGGACCTGGCCAGCGGGGACCGGTGGATCGAGCTGGGCACCTCGACCGCCTGGTGCTGGCAGCAGGGGTGCATGTTGCAGTGGCGGCCCGGCTCGAAAAGCGAAATCGTGTGGAACGATCGCCAAGCCGATCGCTACGTGTGCCGCATTCTGAACGTGCACACCCGGAGGGTGCGGACCGTGCCCTTTCCCATATATTGCCTCAGCCCGGATGGGCGCTGGGGCATTTCCACCGATTTCCGGCGCCTGGCCGACACCCGGCCTGGCTACGGGTATAACGGCATCGCCGACCCCTGGGCCGACCAGCCCGCCCCGCGCGAATCGGGTATCTGGCATGTGGACCTTGTGGCCGGCCGCCAGCGGCTGATCGTCTCGCTGGCCGACGTGGCCCGAATCCCTTTTGCACACGGCGACTTCGGCGGCGCCAAGCACTGGTTCAACCATCTCCTGGTCAACCCCGACGGGTCGCGGATCGAGTTCTTGCACCGCTGGCAGACCGGCTCGGGCGGATTCCGCCGCACCCGGATGCTCACGGCCAGGCCCGACGGCTCGGACCTGCGCGTGCTCATCGGATCCGGCTTCGTGTCCCATTTCATCTGGCGCGACCCGGAACATATCCTGGCCTACTCGAAACCCACCCCCGATGCGCCCTGGGGGTTTTACCTGTACCAGGACAAGCCCGGGGGCACGGTTACGGAGG
>JBBIQF010000146.1:0-13584 GCA_037442445.1 Planctomycetaceae bacterium | reverse complement strand
CCACCCGGCTTGCTATATTGGTGCCGGTCCGAGGTTCGCAGCGGCCGGGCGCTTCGCGGCGGCCCTGTTGGCCAGGCGGACCTCGAGTGGTCGAACCTTGGGAGTTCCGTCATGATCCGGTCTCGATTCGCGGTGTGGGCAGGGCTTGTGGCAGCGGGGGTTCTGTGCGCCGGGCAGTGGGCATCGCTTGCCGCCGGCGCGTCGGAGAAGGCCTCAGGCCGGCGCCCCAATGTGCTTTTGATCTGCGTGGACGATTTGAAGCCGCTGGCCGGCTGCTACGGGTCGCCGCTGGTGCGGACGCCGAACTTGGATCGGCTGGCCAAGCGGGGCCTGCTGTTCGAGCGGGCCTATTGCAACCAGGCGGTCTGCGCGCCATCGCGCAATGCGTTGATGACCGGGCTGCGCCCGCAGTCGATCGGCGTTTACGACCTGGGGACGAACTTCCGGCTGGCGGTGCCCGATGCGGTGACTTTGGCCCAGCACTTCAAGCAGCATGGGTGGCGGACGGAGGCGCTGGGGAAGATTTTCCACGTGGGGCACGGCAATCACGAAGACCCGGCGTCGTGGAGCGTTCCGCATTGGGGCCCCAAGGGGGGGCCGGCCGGGGGCTATGCCTTGCCCGAAAACCGCCCGCCCCAGCCCACGCGCGAGGAAGCGCGTTTTGCGAACGTGCCGGAGGCCAAAGCGGCCCAGTTGCCGCGGGGTGCGCCGACCGAGTGTGCCGACGTACCGGATAACACCTATGCCGACGGCCGCATCGCCGACGAGGCCATCCGCCGGCTCCAAGCGGCCAAAGAGCGGCCGGGCGAGCCCTTTTTCCTGGCCGTGGGATTCCTCAAGCCGCACCTGCCGTTTGTGGCCCCCAAGCGGTATTGGGACCTGTACGACCCCCAGGCGTTGCCCATGCCCAAGGTCAAGACACCGCCTGAGGGTGCGCCGCCGTTCGCTCCCACCACGTGGGGCGAGTTGCGGCAGTACAGCGATATCCCTGCCACCGGCCCGCTGGACGATGCCAAGGCCCGGCACCTCATCCACGGCTATTATGCGGCCACCAGTTACATGGATGCCCAATTGGGGCGCGTGCTCGATGCCCTGGATGCCACCGGCCTGGCCGGCAACACGATCATCGTGCTTTGGGGCGACCATGGCTGGCACCTGGGGGACCACGGCATGTGGTGCAAGCACACGAATTACGAGCAGGCCGCCCGGATTCCGCTCATCATCGTAGCTCCGGGGGTGACCCGGCCGGGTACGCGCACGCTGGCTTTGGCCGAGAGCGTGGACCTGTATCCCACCTTGTGCGAGCTGGCCGGCCTGCCGGTGCCCGAGGGGTTGGAGGGTTCCAGCCTGTGCGGGGTGCTTCGCGATCCGCAGGCCTCGGGCAAGAAGGCGGTATTCCATGTGTATCCGCGGGGCAAGCTGATGGGCCGGGCCGTGCGGACCGAGCGCTACCGCCTGGTGGAATGGAAGGCGATTGGCCAACCGGCCTCCAGCGCGGTCCTGGAGCTGTACGACTACGAGGCCGATCCGGAGGAGACGCGCAACCTGGCGGCCTCGCAGCCCGAGGCGGCGGCTTCGCTGCGGGCGCTATTGGCGGGCCAGCCGGAGGCCAAGCCGCAGGTGCGGGCGGCCAAAGCGTCCGCGGAGGGCAAGAAGGGCTCGGCGGGCAAGGCCGGCCGCAAGCCCCAGGACCGGGCCGCCCTGTTCGCCCGGCGCGACAAGGATGGCGACGGCCGGCTCACGCGCGAGGAGTTTTTGGCCGGCCAGCCCGACCCGGACGAGGCGCCCAAGCGGTTCGCGCGCTTCGATACCGATGGCGATGGCTACTTGAGCCGCGACGAGTTCATCCGGGCCGGGGCCAAGCCCAAACCGGCCGGCCAGCCGCCGCCGCCCGGGGCCGAAAAAGGCGAAAAGCGCTGAGAGGTGCCATCGCCTGAGATGCTCGGGGCGGATGCCGGCCGGCGGCGGGAGCCGCAGGCGCTAGCTCCGACGGATGGCGGGCACCTGCCCGGCGGCCATCTTCTATCTTCGGTGGTTTGTGGCGGCCCGCATGCGGCAGGGGCGGCTTGCTCGGGGGTTTGCCGCAGGCGATGGGGCTGGCCAGGCCGCCGCCTAAGCTCGGGCCGCGTGGTCGGGGCTTGCCCCGTTGGGGCGGCTGGCCTATGTTGCTGGCACGCCGGGGCGGGCATGCGGCCCGCCAAGGCTTCCCTCGGATGCCACTGGTCAAAAGGAGAGACCCATGATCCACTTGGGCATGCATACCGACAACTGGCGGCCATTGAGCGGCAACTTCCAAATGGCGATCGACGCCGCGGTCAAGTACGGCCTGTCGCACATCGAGTTCGGCGTGATCCACGGGCACTATTTCGTCAACGGTTTGGGGTACGACCCGGCCGTGTCGCTGTGGTCGAACCCCCGCCGGCTGCGGAAGTACCTGGAATCCAAGGGGCTGCGGGTGTCGCAGATCGACGGGGCGTTTCCGCTGATGGGGCCGGACGGCTCGACCTTCGGCGTGCAGTACGTGCAGCAGGCCATCCGCTTTGCCGCCGAGATCGGCTGCCCCATCGTCGATACCACCGATGGGGCCATGAAGTACGAGGGCTACAGCGATGAGGAGATCTTCCGCATCGCGGTCGAGAACTACAAGCAATGCCTGGCCTGGGCCGAGGACTACGGGATCATCATCAACATCGAGACGCACGGCCCGTACACCACCAATGCCGATTTCCTCATGCGGCTGTTCCGCCACTTCGAGTCGGAGCACCTGCGTTTCAATTTCGACACGGGCAACACGTACATTTCGGGCAACGACCCGCTGGAGTACCTCAAGTGCTTCCGCAAGTACGTGTCGCATTGCCACATCAAGGACGTGAGCCCGGCCCTGGCGGCGGCGGTGCGGGGCGAAGAGACCGGCATCGGGTGCAGCGAGGTGCCTATCGGCGGGGGCGTCAACGCCGAGAACATCAAGAAGTGCCTGGCCTACTTGAAGGAGACCGGCTGGAATGGGGTGGTGTCTATCGAGTGTTACGGGGCCGACGAGAACATCCGCAAGAGCATCGAGTTCCTGCGCCCGCTGGTGGCCTGACGAGGTGCGGAGCACGCGGCAAGTGGCCACGATGCGGTGGCGTGTTGGGCATCGTTCTTGCGCTTTCTTGTGCAAAGGCATGTTGCGCCCTCTTGCAAAAAACGCAAAGCACGCTACCATATCAGCGGCAAGCGGGTGGAGGGCCGAGCGCGGAGTCGCGATGCCTGTTGCCAGCCGCTTGGGGCGAACGGCGGAAGGAAGGAGTCGGACGGGCCGCACGGCACATCCCACGGTCTCGCGATGGCCGGTGCCAAGTGTGGCTCTTGGTTTTGTTCCCGTGGCGAACGTCCTGCCGACAGCCGGGTCTGCCCGGTAGGGCAAGGAACTCGCCGGACCTTTAGGTTAGGAGGACGCTGTGGTGGCCAAGAAGAAAGCCGCGAAGAAGGCAGCGAAGAAGACCGCCAAGAAAAGCGCCAAGAAGAAGTAGGCGCAGGCGGCCTTCGCCCTTGGAAGACGCCGCGACCGGGCGGCCCTTCCCGATCCCGACGAGAAAGAAACGCCCAGCTCTGCCTGGGCGTTTCTATTGCCGCGGCCTGTTCGCGGCCCGCCCCAGTGCCCAGTGACCCCCTTGGGCCGAGGTTTCGACCATGCCGGCACAGTTCGATGCGTGGCTGTTGTACGGGGCCACCGGCTATACGGGCCGGCGCATCGCCGCCGAGGCGGTCCGCCGGGGCCACCGGCCGGTGCTGGCCGGCCGCAACCGGCAGAAGCTGGAAACTTTGGCCGAGGGCCTGGGCTGCCCGTTTCGGTGCTTCGGCCTGGAGTCGGCCGGCAGCATCGTGCCGCACCTGGAAGGCATGCGGGCGGTGCTCCATTGTGCCGGGCCGTTTTCCGCCACGGCCGCGGCGATGCGCGAGGCCTGCCTGGCCGCAGGGGTCGATTACCTCGATCTGACCGGCGAGATCGACGTGATCGAAGCCACCGCCGCCCTGCACGACCGGGCCGTGGCCGCCGGTATCCGCCTGTTGCCCGCCGTGGGCTTCGATGTGGTGCCCAGCGACTGCCTTGCCGCGCTTGTGGCCCGGCGCCTGCCCGGCGCCACGCGCCTGGAATTGGCCTTTACGTTCACCGGGAGCATGAGCCGGGGCACGGCCAAGACCACGCTGGAGGCCATCCCTCGTGGCGGGCGGATCCGCGCTGGGGGCCAATTGCGCCGCGTGCCCCACGCCTGGAAGGTGCGGACGATTGCTTTCCCCGATGGTCCTCAGCCGGCCATGACCGTCCCCTGGGGCGACGTGGCCACCGCGTGGTATTCCACCGGAATCCCCAACATCGAGGTGTATGTGGCGGCCCCGCGGGCTGTCATCCGGTGCATTCGGGCGGCTCGCCCGGTACTGCCCGCCTTCGCCTGGCCTGTGGTCCAGCGACTGGCCCGGTGGGCCATCGAGCGTTTCTGGCGTGGGCCTTCGGAAGAAGGGTTGCTTTCCAGCACGGCCGGCTTCTGGTGCCGGGGGACCGACGACCAAAGGCGCTGTGCCGAAGCCACCCTGAAGACCCCCGGGGGCTATCCCATGACCGTCTGGGCCGCCCTGGCTGCCTTGGAACGCACGCTGCAAGGCGGCATCCCGCCGGGATTTGCCACCCCGTCCAAGGCGTTCGGCCCGGAGATGGTGCTCCAGCATCCCCAAGTGGAACTCCGGTTGTTGTAGGCGTATCGGGCCGATCGCCTGCCCGCGTTACACGGGAGGGACGCCGCGGAGCGGCTGCCCCGCGCGCCAAGCCGGCGGGCAACTCTTGGCCTGCACCCTGGTCCCTGGAGCCAGCAAATCGGCGGATCGGCAACCAGCCGGCGCTACCCGCTGCCAGGCCTCACCGGGGCGGCACGGCGGAATAGCCGGGCGCCAAGAACGCCAGGAGGACCTTGGCCAGCACCTGTTCGCCGTACTCGTTGGCATGCACCGGGTCGCGGTAGAAGCGGTGGGGATGCAGGCCCGAGGAGCGGATATACTCGGCCCAGGGCGTGGTCATATCCAAGAACGCGCAGTGCTCCTCGGTGGCCAGTTCCCGAAGCGCCCGGCCATACGGCCCGGTGCCGGAATGCGGCGCTTTGGCCAGGGCCTGGGCATCGCGGGGATCGGCCGTGCCAAACGCACCGGTCATCAACAGGATCTCCACCTCCGGCAATGCCGCGCGGAGTTGGTGGATCACCTCGCGGATGCTGGCGATGTCCTTCTGGCTGATGCCGCCGATGAGCACCAGGTCAGGCCGCAGCGGCACGACCACCTTGCCGATCCGCCCCTCTTGGCAGTAATGCTGGCAGCCGCCCCCGCCGCGGACATAGACCTTGGCCTGGATATCGGCCTTGGGATAGGCGTCGCGCAACAGCGCCACCCAGCCCGAACGCATGGTATCGTTGACGATGCTATCGCCGATGGCCACGATCCGCAGCCGGCCGCCTTCGGCCAGTCGCCGCCGGGTGCGGGCAAGATGGGTCCAGTCGGGCTTGGGCGGCGTGAACGTGCCCGGCGGCATCTCGGCCTGGATTTTGCGGATCTGCTGGAGCGAGCGCTCCGGAGTGCTGAACAGGTAGTAGCCCGGCTCAGGCGCCGTGCCATCGCGGGCCGGCTGGTCCGGCGGATACTTGGCCGGCAACGCCCCCTGCTTGGGGAATTTGACTGGCGAGTCGGCGGCCATGTCCGCAGCCCACGCCGTGCGACCTCCGGCGACCATTCCGCCCAAGGCAAGCCAAACCGCCATCAGTCCAGCCACCGGCCGCCACCTGCACCGCATAGAGTGCTGACTCATGTTGCTCCTCCCAAGGCGCTTGATGCAAAGGTTCTCAGAACGATTCGATGCCTTGTGCGCTTACGGGCGATACACCGCGCAGCACCGCGGCGTCTCCCACAACCGCACCTCGACCACCGGAAAGCCCTGCTTGCGGGCGTACTCGTAGATCAGCCGGGCGATGTTCTCGGCCGTCGGGTTTTCGTCCAACAGATACAGCGGTTCGCCGAGTTGCTGCAAGGGGGCCACGGCCGGGTCGTCCCGCCGAAGGATCATGCGGTGGTCCAGCGACTCGTCGATCCACTGGCTGAGCACCCGCTTGATCTCCGAGAAATCCATGACCATCCCGCGGTGGTCAAGGCTTGGCGACTCGATGGTCACCAAGGCCAGCCCATTGTGCCCGTGCAAGTAGCGGCACTTCCCCTCGTAGTCCAGCAGCCGATGGCCGTAACAGAACTCGATTTCGCGCGATACGCGGAACATGGTCTTTATGCAAGGTGTTGGAAAGGGCGAAGGGTCTGGCCCCCCAATACGGCGTGGGATGGCAAAACGCCCGTGGCCCGGGAGGGTTCAGGCTGGCCGGGGGGCGCTAGCGGCGTACAGCGTGGGGTCCTCCAATCCGGCGGCGCGGAACGCCGCCTGGCGCTCCGCACACTTGTTGCACCGGCCGCAATGCACCCCCTCTTGGGGCGCGATGCACGAAAACGTCAGTTCCAGCGGCAGCCCCCGGCCACGCTCCATGACCTGGGCTTTGGTCAGCCGGGCGAACGGCCGGACCACCGCCAGCGGGATGCCTGTCGCTAGGCGCAATGCCGATTCCAAGTGCTCGAAGAATGCAGGCGCCGCATCGCCAAACGGGTTGGAACCCAACAGCCCCAGGGCCAGGCACGGAACGCCGTGGAGCTGGCACCACAGGCCGGCCTTGAGCACCAGGATGGCATTCCGGCCGGGCAGGTATACCGCCTCGTCGGGGCTTGCGGCGTCGGGCACCGACTGCCCCGTAACGCTCCAGTGCCGGCCATACAGGTCGTCTACCGGCAGATGCAGCACGACCAAGGCCCCAAGCCTCGGCTGCGCCAGGGCGGCAATGAACCGGCGCGCGGCGGCCAGCTCGTCCTCCTCCCAGGCCAGCGAAGCCCGGACGTACAGCGGGTACACCTCGCGGCCCTGCCGCAATAGGTCGCCCAA
The DNA here is from genome assembly GCA_037442445.1 of Planctomycetaceae bacterium. GTDB lineage: Bacteria > Planctomycetota > Planctomycetia > Pirellulales > Thermoguttaceae > JANLFZ01. The sequence goes on along the minus strand of JBBIQF010000146.1, from coordinate 6,587 downwards.
GAGGATGCAACTATCCAACCCGCCGCTGAGCAAAACGGCAATCCGGCCAGCATTTGTGCTCATTGTCTTGACGACTGTGGCCCCTAAGCCCGCGGTTTTCGGCCATTGTAGGCGGCACCACCCGGCCGGAGAATACCCCCAAGGCCGCGGGTGGGGCGACGGTTGCCCCCACTTCCGTACGGTGTGCGGGCTGCGGGACGAGCAGCGGCAAGCCCCGGCCGGCCAAGCGAAGCGGCGGCCTGCGGCAGCCTCGACTGCGCCCTGCCCGCGGCAGGCCCCTTGACAAAAGCCGGTGATTTGCCACACTTTATTCAAGACGTGGCGGCCGGGGATGCTCCCGGCTGGCCGCAGTGCCGGGCGTTTAGCTCAGTTGGTTAGAGCGTCAGCTCGACAAGCTGAAGGTCACTGGTTCGAGCCCAGTAACGCCCATTGGTGGTTTGGACGCACCTATCGCGCGGGTAGGTGCGTTTTTCTTTGCGCTTTGGGGGCCGGCGTATCGGGCGGAGGGCCGGGCTCCTGCCATCGGGGCGTCAATCGGCGATGGCGTCGGCCGGGTTTGCGATCACATCTTCGATGCGGATGGCCTTATGGCCTTTGAAGATGCCGGGCCAGGCCCGGAACTTCGGCGTATTGCCCACGAAGACCAACAGCGGGCTATGGATGTCTTTTTCGGTGGTGATGATGTCGCCGACGCGCAGGCCGATGAGTTCGCCGGCGGTGATGCGGGTTCGGGCCAGGCGCACGGCCACGGGCACCAGCGAGCCGCGGAGGGTCTGGCGCAACTGCTCGAGGTGTTCGGGGCTGGGTGCCCGCCGGCCGTAGGCGACCCAGCTATTGGACGACAGCTTGGCCCCGATCCGCTCGATGGCGTTGTAGGGGATGCAGAGGTTGACCATCCCGCGGATTTCGCCCAAGGCCAGCTCGAAGCTGATGACCACCACGACCTCGTTGGGGGGCACGATCTGCGCCAGTTGCGGGTTGCTTTCGACGCGGACCACCTCGAAGTGCAGTTCCAGCACGTTCTGCCATGCCCGGCGGAGTTCTTCGAGGAACAGGGTGGTGATCCGCGAGACGATGCGGAGTTCGATTTCGGTCAGCGGCCGGCGGGCCAGTTGGGTGGGCTCGCGGCCGCCGCCGAGCAGACGGTCGATGATGGGGTAGAGGATGGAAGGGTTGATGTCGAGGATGAGGTGCCCTTCCAGCGGTTCGGCCTTGAGGAGATTGAAGCAGGTGGGGTTTTCCAGGCTGAAGACGAACTCGCTGTAGGTGAGCTGGTCGACGCTGGTGAGTTTGACTTCGACCATGGCGCGGAGCATGGCCGACAGGCCGGCGGCGAAGTTCCGGCCGAACCCCTCGTGCAGGGTCTGCAGGGCCCGCATCTGCTCCTTGCCGACCCGTTCGGGGCGTTTGAAGTCGTAGGGGGTGATTTTTTCGCGGGGGCGTGGGGGGCCGAGTTCCGTGGGGATGGGGGCCTCGACCGGGGCCGCGGCACTGGCCTCGGCGGCCGCCCCCCGGGCCATCGCGCTGAGCAGGCTCTCGACTTCGGCCTGAGTCAGTACGTCGCCGCTCATGGAGACATCCTTGCCAATGGGCGCCGCTTGAAGGTTATTCCCGCAGATGCCCTTCGCCGTAGACCACGTACTTGTAGCTGGTCAGCTCGTAGAGTCCGCAAGGCCCGCGGGCATGGAACTTGTCGGTACTGATGCCGATCTCCGCCCCCAGGCCGAACACCCCCCCATCGTTCAATCGCGTGCTGGCATTGACCATCACGGCCGAACTATCGACCCGGGCCGTAAACTCCCGGGCAGCACGCAGGTCGTTGGTCACGATCGTATCGGTATGCTGCGAGCCGTAGCGGTTGATATGGTCGATCGCCTCGTCCAGGCCCTGGACGACCTTGACCGAGATGATGGGCCCGAGGTACTCGGTGGACCAATCCTCTTCGGTCGCCGGCTTGGCCTGGGGGAAGCGCTGGCAGGTGGGTTCGTCGCCCCGGATTTGGATCCCCCGGTCCGCCAGGGCCCGCACCAGCCGCGGCAAGAGCGTATCGGCCAGATCGCGGTGCACCAAGAGCGACTCGGCCGCATTGCACACCCCCATGCGCTGGCACTTGGCGTTGACGACGATGCGCTCGGCCATGTCGGGGTCGGCCGACCGGTCCACATACACGTGGCAGTTGCCGGTGTAGTGCTTGATGACGGGCATTCGGGCTTCTTCGGCCACGCGGCGGATCAGCCCTTCGCCGCCCCGCGGGATGGTGAGGTTGATGTACTCGGGCAACTGGAGGAAGTAGCTGATGGCCTGGCGGTCCGGGGTGGAGACCAGTTGCACGGCGTCGGCGGGCAGGCCGGCATCGGCGGCGGCCTCGGCCAGGATCTCGACGATCGCGGCGTTGGAGTTGGCGGCCTCTTTGCCCCCGCGGAGGATGACCGCGTTGCCGCTCTTGAGGCACAAGGCGGCGGCATCGGCCGTCACGTTGGGCCGCGACTCGTAGATGAAGAATATCACCCCAAGCGGCACCCGCACCTTGTGGACCACCAGGCCGCTGGGCCGGACCGACGACCACATCACCTCGCCCACCGGGTCGGGGAGCATGGCGATTTCTTCAAGCGCCTTGCAGATGCTCTCGATGCGGTCGGGGGTCAGTTTCAGGCGATCGACCTGGGCGGGGGTGAGGCCGAAGCCGGGGGCGGCTGCCAGGTCGCGGTGGTTGGCCTCGGCAATGGCCACGGACCGCTCGGCCAGCAGCCGGGCACTGCGGCGAAGCCAGTCGTTCTTCTGGGCGCCGGTGGCTTGGGCCAGTTCGGCGGCCGCGGCTTTGGCCCGCCGGGCCACCTCGACGCAGTACTCCCGCAGCGCGTTTGTGTTATTTTCGCTCATGAGCCAATCGCAAGGACGTGTGGATCGGGGCCTGCCGCGCCAAAGTATCGCCAAATTGGGGGTCCAAGTCAACGCAGACCCCGGCGGCATAACCCCCGCAAGGGTGGTGAAGCTTGCCCGTTTGGCCAGCCTTTCGCGGGCGGCCCGTCAACGTGGGCACAGCATGGCCTCCGCAAATTGTTTACGCGGCCTCCCGCCTTAACTCCCTGCTCCCTGCTCCGTGCTCCCTGCTCTGCTTGCCCGGCAGGAATTGCCAATCACGCCAGCCCGCCAACGGCCTCGAAGAGCTGAAGGGCCTGGCGCACCACGCCCACGTCGTGTACACGGAGCACCTGGACACCCTGCCGGGCAAGAGCCAGGGCGACTCCCACGGTGCCGCCAAGCGGGTCTGCGCCGCGATCGCCTCCCACCCGAGTGATAAACCCCTTGCGGGAATGCCCCACCAGGACGGGGCAGCCTAACTCATGGAATCGCCGAGCGTTGCGCAAGAGTTCGAGGTTATGTTCGGTGGTCTTTCCGAAGCCGATACCGGGGTCCACGGCGATGCGTTCTGGGGGAATGCCCGCGGCGGCTAAGGCCTCGCGGCGGTCGCGGAGGAAGTCGTAGACTTCGGCGACGACATCGTGGTAGGAGGGGTTGAGCTGCATGGTTTGCGGGGTGCCTTGCATGTGCATAATGCACACAGCCGCCCGCCCCTCTACCGCCACCGATACCATCCCGGGATCGCCCCGCAAGGCCGTGACGTCGTTGATGATCTCGGCACCCGCCTGGAGGGCTTCCCGGGCGACCAACGCCTTCGAGGTGTCGATGGATATCGGCACGCCGATGTGGCCCGCCAGCGCCGTGATCACCGGCAGCACGCGGCGGAGTTCCTCCTCGGCCGGCACCGGGGTGGAGAATGGCCGGGTGCTCTCGCCCCCGATGTCGATGATGTCGGCACCCTGGGCCACCAGACTGTGGGCGTGGTCCACCGCGGCCTGGGGTTCGAGGAACTGCCCGCCATCCGAGAAGCTATCGGGCGTGACATTGACGATGCCCATCAACCGCGGAAGCCTGCCGAAATGCAGCACCTGCGTGCGGAGCACCCATTGCGAAGCGGGAAGACCGTCGGCCATGGTGTTTTGTGCGCTACCTGGCATGGCCCGGGCTACCCAAGGGGCCTGGCCAGCTCGTTTTTCCCCATTCATACCGCTTCCCAGCGGCGCTTACCACGGGGCTTCCATCATGGAGACGATCTGCTGGGCCAGCCGGTGGATGGCTTGCTGGTGGGCCACGGCCACCGATTGGCCCACTTCGGGAATGAGGGTGGCGCTTTCGGTAATGCTGACCAGCTCGGGCGGCACGGGGATCGGTTCCATCTGCCGGATGAGGTTCCTTTGCCGGTCGAGCCACTGGACCTGGACCTGGAGGTTCGTTTCCACCTCGCGAGGCTCATCGAAGCGGTTTTCCACCAGCACGCGTTTGGTTTCACCGGTGATGCGGCCGGAAAGGATGCTGTCGGCATTCGCATCGCCTACGACTTTGTAGGGCGTCTTCAGCTCGATTTCCTTGATGACCGCTTCGGTCAGGCGCTCGCCCAGTTGCCGGCGAAAGCTGTTCGAGGCGAACACGGGGACGTACACCGTGTGGATATCGGCCGGATAGAGGGTGTGGTTTCCGATCTGATAGCCTGCGCAGCCGGCCAGGCCGGCCAGAGCGAGTGCCGCCACAATGGCCAACCCGTGCGTCACGCGCGCAGGCCTTGGAAGCATGTGAAGGGCATGGCAGGGCCCGAGCCACGGCTTCGCTCTGGCCGCGCCGCGCACAGGCGGCCAGGCGCCGGCTTGCACAGCCCTGGTTGGGTTGCGTGCGGTGTTTCGGGCAGTGCAGCGGGCCACGGGCCTATCCTCCTGGAGCGGCCGGGGAGGCCGGACCGCCGGGGGCATCGGCCGGCGCGGGCCGGCGCCTCTTGGGGTTGATGATCTTGTTCAGCCAGCCGAACCGGTCGGGGGGCTGGGCGGGCAGGTCTTTGATCTCTTCGAGGCGTTTGCGGGCGGCCTCGGCCACCTGGGTCTGCGGGTATTCGTCGATGATCGACTGGTAATAGAACCGCGCGGCGCCGTAGTAGTGGTTCTTGTCGTAATACTGGGCCATGGCCCAGTCGCGCTCGGCTTTCTGTTCGGTGATCCGGTCGCGGGCCTCCAGTACCAGAGAACGTTTTTCGCCCAAGGTGGGCCCGTAGCGGGTCAGGGTCTGATCGGCGATCTCGCCCGCCTCGACCAGGGGCGTGCCGTCATACAGGGGGCCCTGGTAGATCCGCTGTTTGGCATCCAGGCACAACAGCGAGGCGTTCAGGGCATGTTCGCTCTTGGGATATTCCTTGCGCAACAGGTCGTAGCGGAAGGCCGCCTCCTCGAATTGGCCGACGTTGAAGTAAGCGGTGGCGCTGGCCATGAGGCTGTCGTCGGCCAGCGGGCCGGTGGGATCGTTCAGCCGCACGTGGTCGTAGCACTTCAGGGCGTGGCCCCAGGTGTCGAACAGCGGCCGGCTCTTGTCGGTCAGATTGGGGGTGGTGGGCCAGTGCGGCTCGGCGGCGTGGAACTGTTCCCAGTACCGGCCGATGGCAAACTGCCGGGCCACCGCCTTATCGACGTAGCGGGAATACTGGTACTTCTTGAGCAGTTTCTCGTAGGTATCCTCGGCCTTGGGGTATTGGTCGGAAAAGAAGTAGCACTCGGCCAGCATGAACAGGGCGTCTTCCTCCAGGGGGGAATTGGGCCAGCGTGCGGCGGCCGTGGCGAAGTGCTTGGCCGCCTCCTCGTACTGCCGGGCATCGAAGAGTTGCTGGCCCTGGCGATAGGCTTGTTTGGCCACGTTTTCGTCCGGGCCTTAGCCGGCCAAGGCTTTGAGCTTTTCATACACCCGCGAAGGCGCAAGGCCATCGAGGAACGTCTTTTCCTCTTCGTCTTTCTCGGGCTTGGCGGCATTGGAGGCCGCCACCAGGGCCGGCGTGACGACCGTCTCGTGGGGGCCGGTGGGGGGCGTGTCGGCCGGCTGGCTGGCCGAGGCGGTCCGCACCCCGGGTTCCACATCGAACCGGGCGGCGGCACCTTGGGCCAGGCGAGCGTCTTCCGGGGCGGCGTAGCGCGGGTTGGGCATCGACGCGTTCGATGCATTCTGGGCGGTCTGGCCCGGGCGGGCAGCTTGGGCAGAATCGGAAGCCGATGGGGCAGCCTGCCCTGCCGGCCCTCCGGACAAAGGCGGCCAGGGTGGCGCCGTGCGGCAGGCCCCGGCCAGGCCGGCCACGAAGCCCGCAACCACCACCATCCCTATCGCCACCCGCATGTCGGACATCCTTGCCCTGGCCAATACGTTTAGCCTCTCAGATGGTTCAGATAGGCCTGCGTTGGCGGCCGGTACCCCATGAGATGGGCCACATACTGGTTCAATACCCGCCGCAGCTCTCCCCGCCCCTGCGGGTCGATGGCGAGGCGTTGCCACAGGCGGTCGGCCGGCTCGGCCATGGCCGCCATCAGCCGAATGCTGCCAGCGCCTAAGGCCACCACATGCGTTTTGCCGGCTCGGCACTGGGCGCACACCACGCCGCCGTCCAAAAGGGCGAAGGCGACCTCCCCGGTGGCCGGCACCTCGACCCCGCAATCCGCGCACCGGTTCAGCGAAGGCAAATGCCCCAGAATCCGCAGTGTCCCCAGCTCGAACCGCAACAG
>JBBIQF010000145.1:0-13642 GCA_037442445.1 Planctomycetaceae bacterium | reverse complement strand
GAGGTGCTGGCCGAGTTGGCCGCCGTTACCGGAAAAGACGCCTACATCCGCCTGGCCCAGCGCTTCAACCATCGGGCCGTGCTGGACCCCCTGGCGCGCCGCGAAGACCGCCTCACCGGCCTGCACGCCAACACCCAGTTCCCCAAGATCCTGGGCGTGGCGCGCCAGTACGAGCTGACCGGCCAGCCCGATGGCCGGACCATCGCCACCTTCTTCTGGGAAACCGTCACGCGCGAGCGCTCCTATGTGACGGGCGGCAATAGCGATGGCGAGGTCTTCAGCCCCAAGGAGGAACTCTCCAAGCATCTGGGCCCCTCGACCACCGAGACGTGCAACACGTACAACATGCTCAAGATCACGCGGCGATTGTTCGGGTGGGACCCCCGCCCCGAATACGCCGACTACTACGAGCGGGCCCTTCTGAACCACATCCTGGCCTCGCAAAATCCCGAGACGGGCATGGTCCTGTACTATCTGCCGCTGCGCTCGGGCAGCCGGCGGGTGTTTTGCACACCCAACGATTCGTTCTGGTGCTGCGTGGGCACCGGCATGGAGAATCACGCCAAGTACGGCGATAGCATCTATTTCCACCACGGCAACACGCTGTGGGTGAACCTGTTCATCGCCTCGCAACTGACCTGGAAAGACCAGGACGTGGTGGTGCGCCAAGACACCCGGTTCCCCGAGGAGGCCACCGCCCGCTTGGCGCTGGCCTGCTCGCAGCCCCGCGAACTGGCGGTCCGCATCCGCTGGCCGCATTGGGCGGTCTCGGGCTTCCGGGTGCGGATCAACGGCAAAGAGCAGCCGGTCTCTGGCTCGCCATCGAGCTTTGTGGAACTGCGGCGGGTCTGGGCCGATGGCGATGTCATCGAAGTCCACATGCCCATGAGCCTCCGTACCGAGGGCTTCCGCGACAACCCGCGCAAGCTGGCCGTATTTTTCGGCCCGGTACTGTTGTGCACACCGGTCGAGCCGGGCCGGCCGTTTCCGGTCATGGTGGGCCAGCCGGCCGATATCCCCAAGGCCATCGAGCCGGCGGGCAAGCCCCTGGAGTTTCGCGGCAAGGGGCCGGTCTTCCGCTCCGTCGAGACCGAAAAGGACGCCGAGGTGGCCCTGGTCCCCTTCTACAAGGAATATCGCCGAGCGTATCAAGTGTACTGGGATTTGCTCGACGAGGCGCAATGGAAAAACCGCTGCCAGGCGTATCGGGCCGAAGTGGCACGCGAAAAAGCCCTCCAGGCACGCACGGTGGACCGCGTGGTCATCGGCAACGATCAGTCCGAACGAGAGCACCGGTTGCAAGGGCATCGGCACGCCTCGGGCCCGTTTGGCGGCCGGCATTGGCGCCATGCCGCCGACGGCTGGTTCTCCTACGAGCTAGCCGTGCCCGCCGGCCAGCCGGCCGAACTCTTGGTCACGTATTGGGGCAGCGATACCGGGGCACGCGTGTTCGACGTGCTGGTCGACGGGGTGAAGATCGCCACCCAAAAGCTGAACCGCAACCAGCCCGACCGGTTCTTCGACCAAATCTATCCTCTGCCCGCCGACCTGACGCGGAACAAGAAGACCATCACGGTGCGGTTTGAGGCCCATCCGGGCAACACGGCCGGTGGGGTGTTCGACCTCCGCGTTCTCCGCAAGCCGTAAGGCCGGGGGGTTGCTCGGCCGGGTTGCCAAATCCGCCGGGGCCAGTGCAAGAATCCGGCCAGCCGGGGTTCCAGTCCCCTTCCTCCGTGGGAGTCGACGCGCCGGCCGAGAGCGCCAGGGCAAAGCCGGTGGCTCGTTACGACCGGCGCGGACAGGCACCGGAAGATGGCCGCTTGTTGCCCCTTGCGACGCAAGAAAAACCAAAGGCCGATTGCCCGGAGCAATCGGCCCTTGGTGAGGTCGGGGCGACAGGATTTGAACCTGCGACCTTCTGAACCCCATTCAGACGCGCTAATCCAGGCTGCGCCACGCCCCGGCCACGCGGTAGAGCAGCAGCACACCGTGTGGAACGAGCGGCCGCCTCTCCTCCAACGCGCACCCCAATTGTATCGCCAGGCGACCCGCCGTGCAACATTCTCACCGCCCCAAACTGGCCCCGCCCCCCTCCCTATGTGGGGAATGCGCTGCCGCAGCGACCGGCAGTTTCCCAAGCGGGTATTGTGGCCAGACCCAAGCGCCTGGGCCGCCTCAAGCCCAAATAGGCCTATGACGTGGCGCAGTGCTCAGCGTTTGTCCTCGGGCGGCGGGGAGGCCTTTGCCGGTTGGCCCGCGGCGGTGCGCTCTTCGAGCAAGTGGGTCAGCAAACCCTGGGCATTGCGGTCGCGGGGATCGAGGGCCAAGAGTTGCTCGGCCGCTTCAATGGCCTCGTCCCACCGCCGCTGCTGGGCGTAAAAGATGGCCAGGGCACGGTGGTAATCGGGCACCGCCGGGGCCAGTTGCCGGGCTGTGCGCAGGGATTGCTCGGCCTGGGCGTTTCGGCCCAGGTTCTGGCATGCCAGCCCGAGGTTGTAGTGGATGCGGGGGTTTTGGGGGGCCAGTTGGGCCGCGGCGGCCAGTTCAGCCGCTGCGTCGGCCAGGCGCTGGGGGCGTTCGGCCAGCAACAGGCCCAGCGAAAAGTGGCAGTCGGCCGCTTGCTGGCGGAGGTGTTCGATCATGCGATCGATGGGCCGCGGTTTGACCCCAGCGGCCTCGGCAGTGCGGCCGGCCTGGTCCAGCATGGCCGCCTGGCGCTGGGCAGCGGCCAATTGGCGCTGGAGTTCCTTGATCACGGTGCGGAACTGGGCTTCGGCCTCGTCGCTTCGGCCCTGCTCGTCCAGGAGCATCGCCAGATTGATGCCCGCGGGGACGAACCCGGGGTCGATCCGCAGCGCTTGGCGGTAATGGCGTTCGGCCTTGGCGGGTTCCCCGCGGTTGGCGTACACCACGGCCATGTTGAGGTGGGCAGCCGGCTGGTCGGCCAGGAACTCCTGGCCCGCCAGGTATTCGTCCAGCGCGTGCTGGAACGCCTTCTGTTCCTCGGCGTTGCGTTCCTGGTCGGGCACCAGGGTCAGCACCCGAGCCGCCTCCATGCGCACGGCCCGGATGGGGTCGCCCAGCAGCGGTGAGAGGATTTCATGCAGGCGCCGCCGGTTGGGGTCGGCCAGTGCCGCGGCGGGCGCAGGCCGGCCTTGGACCGGGTACAAGAGTTCGATACTCCGCACCGCAGCCGCCCGCACCAGCGGGTCGGGGTCTTCCAGCCCATCGCGCACGGCCGATTCGGACGCCAGACCGGGATAGTTGCCCAACAGGGCGATGGCGCTAGCCCGGACGATGGGCCGGGTGTCCTTGCGCCGGACCACGTCCAACAGCAACCCGGCCGCCTCGGGCTTGTGCTTGCGGGCGGCGTCGATGGCGTAGGCGAAATGGGGCGGGCCTTTTCGCGGGCCGTACCATTCTTGGACCTTGGCGGCCGCCCACTCGGGCGTCTCGCCCTTGGCGGCGTCGTGGTGGCACCCGGTGCACGCATTGGGGATGCCCAGGGCCACGGTCAGATCGGGCCGGGGGATGCGGATACTATGGTCCAGCCGCGGGTCCACCACCATGTAGGTCGTCTTGGGCATGTGGCACTCGGTGCAGCGCGTGCCGGGTTTCTCGCTATCGGGGTGATGGTGGTGATTGGGGGTGTCGTACTTGGTGGGCAAGTGGCACTGGCCGCACAGCCGGTTGTCGGGGAACTTCACCCGGGTGGTATGGGGATCGTGGCAATCGGTGCAGCGGACCTTCTCGTGGTACATGCGGCTTTGGAGGAACGAGGTGTATTCGTACACCTCTTCCCGAATCTGCCCGTCGGGCCAGTACAGTTCGCCGTCCACCAGGGCAGGCATGTAGTGGTCCAAAAAAGGCTTTCCGGGCCGGAAGCCGGCGTAGAGGATGCGGCGGTGGGCGTGGCAGGGGGCGCAGGTCTCGACCAGGACGGTCCAGGGCGCCTCTTTCAGCCGGACCAGGCCATAGCCATAGCGCCGTTCCCAGAAGATTCTCTTGCGTTTGGCGATGCGGACGTGGAGGCTTCCCGGGCCGTGGCACGCCTCGCAGCTTACGTCCATTTCCGAAAACGTGGTCCCGTAGCCGTTCTGCGCCAGGTCATAGTTCTTCTGGAGGTTCGTGGTATGGCAATCGGCGCACATGTAGTTCCAGTTCTGGAACGCGCCGGTCCAGTGGAGCGGGTCATCGTGGGGGATGGGCTCGTCCGGGTAGAGGTGGAACCAGCGCTTGTTCTCGGTATCCCAGGCGATAGGCAGGCACTGGATGCGGCCATCGGAAAACTCGACCAAATACTGCTGCAACGGCCGGTAGCCCAGCACGTAGCTGATGCGAAAGGTTTCCAGCCGGCCCTGGCGGTTGTCGGTGGTGATGAAGAACTCGTTGCCCCGGCGGAACATGGTCGAGGCCACGCCGAAGTGTTCCAGGCGCTGTTCCCCGAAATCGCCCAGCACCGTTTCGGGCGTGGCGGGGTCCATGGCGCGGTCGTGATCGGAGCCGCTCCACGCCTCGACCTCTTGGGCGTGGCATTCCGCACAGGCTTGCCGGCCCACGTACTCGGCGACTTCACCCTCGGGCAGGGCCCGCCACCAATCGGCCGCCAGATACACCAATCCGGCCGCAGCCAGCGCACAAGGCAGTGCCACCACGCGCGCAGCGCGCCGGGCGGGCAAGAATCGGCGCACCATCATCGGCCGTTCGTCGAGGCTATGGCGAACGCGCAGCACGGGTCGCCATCGTGGCGGCACATGGTGCGGTGCACCGGAACCCCCACGATCTGGCTCATCAGGTCGATATCCACATCGCAGACCGTGCGGCTCTCTTCATACATGGAGATGAACGGGCAGGTCCGCTTGCGGAGCACGAGATGCCCCTCGGCATCCTCGTAGACTTCGACCAGGTGGCCTTCCTCGGTCAACAGGTCGTTGACCTGGCGGAGGCGCTCTTCGGGGGTTTGGCCGGTGATTCGCGGGCGGTAGTAGTCGGCAATGATCGCCGTAACCCGCTGCACCACCTGGCGAAGCAGTTCCTCGCCGCCCAGGTCGCGGATGGCCCGCCAAATGGCGGGCACCACCAACCGCTGATTGCTGGCAAACAGCAACAACAGCGCGGCCGTGGTGGCGGAATACAGATGCCGGGGCCGACCCCGGCCAGGCAGCCGCTCGGTGGTCCGCTCGACGAAGCCGGCCGCCACCAACTCGTTGAGCTGCTCGGTGACCGCGGTGCGGGTTACCCCCGTGGCGGCGATGAGATCGGCCACGGTCAAGGGCCGATTGCCCACCAGCAACTTGACAATTCGCATGGCCGCCGGAGTAATCGCGGCGGCCTCTGACGGTAAGGGTAATCGTGTCTCAGCCAAAGCATCCCACCTTCTGGGGAAAAACACACGGTTTTACCAGCCCCCTATGATATTAACGTCCCTTGGCGAAAATGGCAAATCCCCTTGCAGAAGATAGTATGAATGGGTGGGATGATACCACCATCGACAGACAGCGCGCAGCCACGCTGGGGCCAGCCCTGGCATCCTTGGCTAGGCCCGCCCAACGCTTCATGGGCCGACCTTGCTACCGCTCCAGGGCCGCAATCCGTTTAAAGTCGTCCTTCAAAGACCGGTAGAGCTGCTGATACACCGGGAACGCCCGGTCATAGACCTTTTTGGCGCGGCGATCCACGTTGGTCCGTTCCACCACGCGGATGGTCGCCTGGCAGGCCTCGCGGATGTCCTTGTAGGCGCCGGCCCCCACCGCTGCCAGCAGGGCCACTCCAAACGCCGGGCCCTCCTGGCTATTGATGGTCCCCACCGGCCGGCCGAAGACGTCAGCCTGAATCTGCCGCCACCGCGGGCTCCGCGATCCGCCCCCAGAAGCCCGAATCTCGCGCACCGGCACCCCCAAGTTTTCGATGATTTCCAGGCTATCGCGCAGGGCATACACCACCCCTTCGAGGATGGCACGGATCAGATGGCCGCGGGTGTGGGCCAGGGTCAGCCCCACAAAACAGCCCCGGGCATCGGGATCGGCATGAGGGGTCCGCTCGCCCGACAAGTACGGCAGGAAGAACAGTCCCTGCGAGCCGGGGGGCACCCCTTGGGCCTCGGCCGTGAGGATGTCGTACACCTCTTTGCCTTCCTGGCGGGCGCGCTCGATTTCGGCCTTGCACAATTCGTTGCGGAACCACTGGAGCGATCCGCCGGCCGAAAGGTTGACCCCCATCATGTGCCACTTGCCGCGCACGGCATGGCAGAAGGTGTGTACCCGGCCAAGGGGGTCGATCTTCACCTCGTCGCTGTGGACGAACATGACGCCGGAGGTGCCGATGGAAGTCGAGAGCACGCCGCGCTGGACGATGCCGTTGCCCACCGCCCCCGCAGCGCAGTCGCCCGCCCCGCCCACCACCACGCAGTCGGTGGTCAGCCCCAGCAACTCGGCCGCCTGAGGGGTGAGCCGGCCGGTAACCTCCTCCGACTCGTAGCACGGGGCCAACAGGCTGGGATCGAGTTCCAGCTTGGCCAAGAGCTTCTTGGACCAGGTGCGCCGGGCGACATCCAACAGCAGCATGCCGCTGGCGTCGCTCACTTCGGTGGCATACTCGCCGGTCAGGCGGCGGCGAATCTCGTCCTTGGGCAACAGCACCTTGGCCGTCCTGGCAAAATTGCGTGGCTCGTGGTTTCGCAGCCAGAGGATCTTGGGGGCGGTGAAACCGGTCATGGCCGGGTTGGCCACGAGCTTGATGAGGTTCTTTCGGCCGCCGACGCGATCCTCCATCTCCCGGCATTCGGCGGCGGTGCGCTGGTCGTTCCAGAGGATGGCCCGGCGGATGACGCGATCCTGCTTGGCGAGGAACACCGAGCCGTGCATCTGGCCCGACAGCCCGATGGCCTTCACATCGCCCGGCTTGAAACTGCCGCGATCCATCACACAACGGACCGCGCGAATGGTGGCCTGCCACCAGTCCTCCGGGTCTTGCTCGCTCCAAAGCGGCTTGGGAAAGTAGCAGGGGTAGGTTTCCATAGCGTCGGCCAGCACCTGGCCTTGCTCGTTGATGGCCAGTGCCTTGGTGCCGGAAGTGCCGATGTCGATTCCCAAGAAGACGCTCATCGCATGCGGTTCCTTGCCAGGTGGACAACGAAGTTTGGCCCAAAATAGTCTGGCCACCCGGTGCCGCGGGGCCTGCCGTGGCGGGCCAGGTCGCTATTGGCCACTTTCTTAAGGGATAGATGCCCCGGCCGCAAGCCGGGTGGCCCGGCGGATTTGCCGGCGGGATTCCGAGGCGAGGCGGATTTGCCGGCGGGTCCTCGCCGCCCGCCGGGAGGGGACGGGAAGTGAGCAACTCCGCTCCGGCATGGCCGGTGCCGGGGGCCAGTCCGAAGGGCCGCTCCCTGGCGGTCGCGGCTCGGTTCGATTGGCAGTCGCGGCTCGGTGGTGGGGGGATCGCGGCTTGCTTGACCTGTGCCGCCCCAGACCCGTTAAATGAAGGGCATAACGTCGATCCCCCATTCGGCAGCGGAAGGAAGGACGCATGAACCAAGTGGCGATTCAGCGTGCCCTGGTCAGTGTCAGCGACAAACACGGCCTGGCCGAGTTCGCGCAGGCCTTGGCCCAGGGCGGCGTGGAGATATTCAGTACCGGCGGCACGCGCCGGCATCTGGAATCGGCCGGCATCGCGGTGCGCGATGTCGCCGAGTACACCGGTTTCCCGGAGATGATGGACGGCCGGGTCAAGACCCTGCACCCCAAGGTGCATGGGGGCATCCTTTGCCGCCGCGACCATCCCGAGGACATGGAGGCCCTAGCGGCCCACGGCATCCTCACCTTCGACCTGGTGGTGGTGAACCTGTATCCGTTCGAGCAGACGGTGGCCCGGCCGGGGGTGAGCCAAGACGAGGTCATCGAGAACATCGACATCGGCGGGCCGTCGCTGGTGCGGGCGGCGGCCAAGAACTTCGCCTTCGTGGCGGTGGCCACCAGCCCCCAGCAGTACGGGGAAATCCTGGAGCAGTTTCGCGCCTGCGGAGGGACCACGCTGGAGCTGCGGCGCAAGCTGGCGGGCGAGGCCTTCGCCCATACGGCGCGGTACGACCGGGCCATTGCCGAGTATTTTGCCCAACCCGGCGGCGGCGATTTTCCCTCTACGCTGCTCTTGGCGTATCGCCGCAAGGAAATCCTCCGCTATGGCGAGAACCCGCATCAGCGCGGCGCACTGTATGCCCAATGGGACGGTGGGGCCGGCTCGGTAGTGGCCGCGGAAAAGCTGCACGGCAAAGAGCTTTCATACAACAATCTCTTGGACCTCGACAGTGCCTTGGAGATCGTGCGGGGGTTTTCCGAGCCGGCCGCCTCGGTCATCAAACACAACAACCCGTGCGGGGCGGCGGTGCACACCGAACTGGCCGAGGCCCTGCGCCGGGCTTTGGCGGGCGATCCGGTGAGCGCATTCGGCTCGGTGCTGGGATTGAACCGGCCGGTGGATGCCGCGACCGCCGAGGTGCTCTGCGAGCCGGGACTGTTTATCGAAGCCATCATCGCCCCGGATTTCACGCCCGAGGCCCTGGAAATCCTCACCACCCGGCCGCGGTGGAAAGCCAATGTGCGCCTAATGCGGAGCGGTTGCCTCGACGGGCCGCGTGCGCGGTGGTCGTATCGGCCCATCGAAGGGGGCGTGCTGGTCCAGGACCCCGATGTGCTGCCCGACCCCGAAGACCAGTGGAAAGTGGTGACCCAGGCTGCGCCCACCGAGGCGGCATGGGCCGATCTCCGCTTCGCCTGGGCCGTGGTGCGGCACGTGAAGTCCAATGCGATCACGGCGGCCAAGGATCGGACCCTGTTGGGGGCGGGGGCCGGCCAGATGAGCCGCGTCGATTCGGTGGAGATCGCCCTGAAGAAGGCGGGCGACCGGGTGCGGGGCGGGGTGCTGGCCAGCGACGCTTTCTTCCCCTTTGCCGACTCGATCGAGCTGGCCGCCCGGGCGGGCATCGCGGCCATCATCCAGCCAGGCGGCTCCCGGGCCGATGAAGACGTGATCGCCGCGTGCAACCGGCACGGCCTGGCGATGGTCTTCACCGGGCGGCGGCATTTCAAACATTGAGGCCCTTGGAGCGGCAGCACCGCAATACGCCCTTGCCGGAGGTCAGCATGGCCACCATCCTGGATCGGATACTGGCCACCAAGCGCCAAGAGCTGGCCCGGGCCAAGGCCAGCGTATCCGAGGCCGAGATTCGCCGCCGAGCAGTCGAGGCCCCTCCGCCCCGGGATCTGGCTGCGGCGCTGCGCCCCCCGGGGCCCATCCGGCTGATCGCCGAGGTGAAAAAGGCCAGCCCTTCCAAGGGCGTGATCCGGCCGGATTTCGACCCGGTGGCGATCGCCCAAGTGTACGAAGCCCACGGGGCGGCGGCCCTGAGCGTGCTGACCGACGAGCGGTACTTCCAGGGCCGGCTGGCCGACCTCTGCCGGGTGCGTGCGGCGGTGGGCATTCCGGTGCTGCGCAAGGATTTCGTGATCGAGCCGTACCAGGTGTTCGAGGCGCGGGCCGCCGGGGCCGATGCCGTGCTCTTGATCGCCGAATGCCTGGACGACATGGCGCTTGGCGCGCTTTATGCCCTGATTTGCCGGTTGGGCATGACGCCGCTGGTGGAGGTCTATCGGCCGGAGAATCTGGCACGCGTGGTGGAAATGGGGGCGGCGGTGATCGGGATCAACAACCGCGACCTGCGGACGTTCGAGGTCGATTTGGGGCACACGCTGCGGTTGCGGGCACAAGTGCCGGCCGATCGGATCCTGGTCAGCGAAAGCGGCATCCGCAGCCGGGCCGACGCCCTGCGCCTGGAGGCGGCCGGTGTGCACGCCATGTTGGTGGGCGAGAGCCTGATGCGGCAGGCCGACATCGGCCAGGCCGTCGATCGCCTGCTGGGCAAGGCGGCCGGCCAGTGACCGGCCGCAGCATCGCAGGTGGCCGCGGAGGCTCAAGCGTTTTCGGGCTCGGGCCGGCCAGGCAGGCGCAGGCCGTACTTCTTGATCTTCTTGTACACGGTGACCCGATCCACCTGGAGGATTTCGGCCGCGCGGGTGATGTTGCCGCCGGTCCGCTGGAGGACCGCGGCGATGTGGCGTTTTTCGACCTCGGCCAGGGAGTCGGCCGGGCCGAAAGTCGCCGCGCAAGGCCCCGGCAGGGGCAGGTCCTCGGGCCGGATGGCCGGCGGCCGCCCCACCACTACCGCCCGCTCGATGGCGTTGGCCAGTTCCCGCACATTCCCCGGCCAGGAATGCGATACCAGCAACTGCATCGCCTCCGGGGTGATCTCGGTGAAGCGTTTGTTCGTCTGGGCGGCCAGGCGCGCCAGGAAATGCTGGGCCAGTGCGGGGATATCCGACGGGCGCTGGCGCAGCGGGGGCAGGTCGATGGCCATCACGTGGATGCGGTAATAGAAGTCCTCGCGAAAACGGCCCTGCGCCACGGCCCGATCGAGGTCCTCGTTGGTGGCCGCAATCACCCGGAAATCGGCCTGCACTGGCCGGCTGCCCCCCAACCGTGTGAACTCGCGGGTGTCCAGCACGCGGAGCAGGTCCAACTGCATCTTGGGCGGGATGGCCCCCACTTCATCCAGGAAGAGCGTGCCGCCGTCGGCCAGTTCCAGCTTTCCCTTGTGCCGGGCCGCAGCCCCCGTGAACGCCCCCTTCTCGTAGCCGAATAGCTCGCTTTCCAGCAGGCTTTCGGGCAGGGCGCCGCAGTTGACGGCCACCAGAGGGAACCAGCGCCTGCGGCTGCGGGCGTGGATGGCCCGGGCCACCAACTCCTTGCCCGTGCCGCTCTCGCCCCGCAATAGCACGGTGGTATCGGTCTGGGCCACCTGGTCGACCAGCTCCATCACCTTGCGCATGGCGGGGCTCTGGCCGATGATGGCCTCTTCGGCCGAAAGCTTCTCGATGGCCTGGCGCAAGCGGAAGTTCTCTTCGCGGAGGCGCCGCTCCTGGAGGGCCCGCCATACCAGATGGCTGAGTTCGTCCGGGGCGATGGGTTTGGTCACGTAATCGAAGGCCCCTTGCTTGAGCGCCCGCACCGCGGTATCGACCGAAGCGAAGGCGGTGATCAGGATCACGGCGGTGTGCGGGTCCAAGCGGTGGATGTGCTGCTGGAGTTCCAGGCCGTCCATGCCGGGCATCTTGATATCCACCAGGGCCACGTCGAAGCGGCCGGCCTGGAGGGCCTGAAGGGCCTGCGCGGCATCGGCCACGGCGGTCACGGTGTGCCCATCCTTGCGGAGCCATTGGCCCAGCGCATCGCGGACCGAGAACTCGTCATCGACCAGGAGAATCTGGGCGCCTGTGGCCGGAGGAAGCTCATCCATGGCCCGACCCTTGCGAAGCGGCCGGCGCGGGGCCGGCCGAGGCACATGACGGCGCGGCGCTGGCCCCCGCCATGTGGGCCGGCGGCCGGCGCGGCAGCAGCACGCGGAACAGCGACCCGCAGCCCGGCCGGCTCTCCACCTCGATCCGCCCCGCGTGGCGCTGGACGATGCCATACACCACGGCCAGGCCGAGCCCCACCCCCGTTTCCTTTTCTTTGGTGGAGAAGAACGGCTCGAAGATGTGAGGCAGCACCTCGGGCGGGATGCCCACGCCGGTATCGGCGATTTCGATCGCCACCTGGTCCTCGCCGCCGCAAAGCCGCACCGTCAGCTCCCCGTACTCGGCACCGGAACTGTTCATGGCCTCGACCGCGTTGACCAACAGGGCCACCAAAGCCTGCTGGATCTGGCCGGCATCGGCCACAATCTGCCGGTTTTCCGCGTGGTATTCCTTCCGCAGCCGGATACCGCTGATTTCCAGATGATGGCGTACCAGCATCAGGCTGCGCTCCAGGAGTTCCTCGAGGTCCACAGCGGCGAACGTCCCGCCGGTCCGCCGGGCGAAAGCCAGGAGGTTCTGCACAATGGAGCCGCAGCGCGTACATTCCTTTTCCATCCAGCCCAGGTAGCCGACCAGCCGCTCCCGCGCGGCGGCATCCAGGGGCAACTCCTCCAGTTCGCGGTGGACCAGCCGGGCATAGGCCAGGATGCCGCTCAGGGGGTTATTGATTTCGTGGGCCACGGTGGCCGAAAGCCGCCCCAGCGACGCCATCTTCTCCATGTGCAGCACCTGGCGTTCGGCGCGGCGGAGTTCCTGGGATTTTTGCACCACCTTTTCTTCCAGGGTTTGCGACCATTGGAGGACCTCGTGGCGGGCGGCGCGGAGGTCGTCGGCCATGCGGTTGAAGGCTTCCGCCAGCCGGGCCAGCTCGTGCTTGCCCCGAATCTCCAGGCGCGTGTCCAGGTCGCCTTCAGCAATCCGCCGCGTGGCCTGGCAAAGCTGCAAGACCGGCCGCTGCACCAGCACGCGCAAGAACACCGCCACCACCGCTCCCAGCACCGCCAGCAGGGCCAGCGTGGTCCACAGGAACTGCCTGCGGGCCGTGCCCAGGGCCGCCTCCAGCGGCGCCATCGACATCTCCAGATCCAGCACGCCCAGCACGCGCTGGTCCGCCGGATGGGCGTGGCAGGCCGCCGTCGAACAAGCCGGCTCGTTCTCGATCACCGAGAGGTGCCGGAGCACCTCGCCCCCGTCTCCGGTCCGAGCCAGGGCACGCTGCTCCAGCACCGCCGTGTCGCGCGTGCGGCGATCCTCGGTATGGCAACTTTGGCACGTCTCCGAGCCCAGCGCCACGCGCCGCCCCATCTCCTCGCGGCGGGCCGACATCACGATCGCCCCCTCCTTGTCATACACGCGGAGGGCCGCCACCTCCGGGGCCGACGCCAGGCGCTGGATCATCGCCTGCACCTCTTCCTTGCGGTTCAAGAGCATGCCGTCGTGCGTGGCCCGCTTGATGAGGCCGCTCGATCGGTCCAGGTCGGCCTGCACCAGACCCAGCAAGTGCTCGCGGCTGGAGCGGAACCCCAGCACGGCATAAGCCGCCAGCACCGCCGCCGTCGTGGCGAACAACGGCACGAGCAGCCGCACACCGAGCGAATGCAGTACCCGCGGAAAGGCCATACGCGTCGCGTTCTCCAAACCGCTCGCCGTGCTCCCCCGCGCCTCGCTGGCGCCGGGGTTTCAAGCCTAGGCGTAAGCGGCATCGGCCGAGGCGGCCTCTACGGTCTTCCTTTCATGGTACGTGGCCCGCCAGGCCGCGCCAAACGCCGGCCAGGCGCCGCACAGCCCGAGGCGAACCCGGAGCACCGCGCTTCCCGCTCGGCCAACGCGCTTTACCCCCCACGCTCATCGCAGGGCCTGTTGGCCCACGTAATAGCGGAGCACATCGCGGCGGCCGATGATCCCCACCAGCCGGTCCTCTTCGTCCAGCACCGGAATCGAGCGGACCTTCTTGGATTGGAACATCCGCACCACCCGGGCCAGCCGGCAACTGCGCCGCACAAACAGCACGTCGCGGGTGAAAATGTCGCACGCCCGCTTTTCCAGATTCGAGGGGACCATCAGGTCGCTCTCGGAGAGGATGCCCAGCAGCCGGCCGGCTTCGTCCACCACCGGCAGCGACCCCACGCGGCGGCTCAGGAAGATGGCCACCGCGGCCCGGCACCTCGTGCCCGCGGCGATGGAGATAACGTCCCGGGTCATGAGCACTTCGACCGGCACGCTGACCACCTCGT
>JBBIQF010000144.1:0-13679 GCA_037442445.1 Planctomycetaceae bacterium | reverse complement strand
CAGGGGAGCGCCGCGGCGGGCAGGTTCGAGGGGTACGAGCCGCTGTTGGTGGAAATCGCCCGCTTTTTCCGCACTGGAAAGGCCCCCGCCTCGCCCGAGGAGACCCTGGAAATCCTGGCCTTCATGGAAGCCGCGGACGAGAGCCTGCGCGAAGGGGGAAGGCCGGTCCCGCTCCGGAAGTGAGCAGGGAGCGCGGAGCAGGGAGGACGGAGCAGCGAGCACGCGGGCCCGCCATCTCTTAGCCTTGGCCTCGGCTACCGGGGGCGAACTCGCTTTCCCACGAAGGGACGGCTTCGGGCACCCGGAGGCCGGCGATGCGCAGGAAATTGGCAAGCACCGCGTAACCCATCTCTGTCAAGATCGATTCCGGGTGGAACTGGAGGCCTACGACCGGGAACTGCCGGTGCCGAATGGCCATGACGACGCCATCTTGCGTGGTGGCGCACACCTCCAGGCATTCCTGCAGAGAGTCGGGCTCGACGACCAGCGAATGATACCGGCAGCCTTGCAAAGGAGTCGGCAGGCCCTCGAACACCCCGCGGCCGTCGTGGTACACGGCCGAGGCCCGGCCGTGGACCGGCTCCCGTGCCCGGACCACCCGCCCCCCCAGGGCCTCGGCGATGGCCTGATGCCCCAGACACACGCCCAGAATGGGCAACCGGCCACAAAACTCCCGAACCAACTCCAGCGAGCAGCCGGCTTGTTTCGGGGCGCACGGGCCGGGCGAGAGGACGATGGCGGCCGGGGCCAGCCGCCGGACCTCCTCGACGCCGATGGCCGTGTTCCGAAATACCTGCGTCTGTTGGCCCAGGCGTTGCAAGTAGCGGGCCAGGTTGAACACGAAGCTGTCGTAATTATCGACCACCAGAAGGGGTTTCATGTTTCGAAAACAGGGGGGTGATCGCGGTCCGGAGAGCGCGGCCCCTTGCCACGGGGTTCATGCGCTTGGGGGCGGGGTGGGATGGTGGCCCGGCGTGGACGGGCCTATCGCACGGCTTCTATCAGCAGCGGGGCAGGGGAGGGCATCTTTCTGCCAGGGCCAGCGGGGCGGGGCCAACACCAAGGTCAGCAGCACCGCCGCGGCAAACAGGCAGTGCAGCACGCTGAAGACCCATTCGGGCGCCTCGTAGAACAACAGGTCGCGGGCCAGCCGGGCGATGAACGAGGCTTCGTCCACGCTTTGGCCGGCCTGTGCCCGCAGCGAATCCTCCAGCACCGTAAGCGGGCACTTCACCCCCAGAATGGCCTCCATCGCCACCAGGCCGATCATGGCAAAATGGATGATGCGGAACCAGAAGT
This sequence comes from Planctomycetaceae bacterium, assembly GCA_037442445.1. Lineage (GTDB taxonomy): Bacteria > Planctomycetota > Planctomycetia > Pirellulales > Thermoguttaceae > JANLFZ01. Next base: position 12,380 of record JBBIQF010000144.1, on the reverse strand, counting down.
TGCGCACCCATCGCCAGCGGAGGGCAAGCCCCAAGAGGATAACGGCCAGGCCGACCACGACGAACGCGGCGTAGGCGGCATGGGCCAGCACGACCGCGTCGGCCAACAGGCGATGGGCATTCATGGGGTTGCTCTCTCCGCCGGGGTTCCGGCCGTGCTCCTGCCGCCGCACACGGCTCAGGGGGATGGCGGCTTGCCGGCCGGTGCGGGCGATTTCTCCGCCGGTTCTGCCGCGCCGGGGTGCTGGTCCGCGTAGCGGCGGCGGTACTCCTGGAAGGCCGCCGGAAGGAACTCGACCAGGTCGCGGGCGATCAGAGCCTCTTGGCCCAACTGGGCCGCCGCCAGGTCGCCCGCCAGGCCGTGGAGAAACACGCCCAGCCGGGCCGCATCGAACGCCGCCAGGTGCTGGGCCATCAAGGCCGCTATCAGCCCGGTAAGCACGTCGCCCGCGCCGCCCGTGGCCATGCCCGGATTTCCGGTGCAGTTGGTCCACGACTGCTGGCCGTCGGTAACCAGCGTACCATGCCCTTTGAGCACCACGACCACGCCCCAGCGTGCGGCGCACTGGACGGCAAAGCGTGGGCGCTCCTCGGGGGACAGGCGGTCCCGGCCCACCAGCCGGGCAAACTCGCCGGGATGCGGGGTGAGGACCCTCGGGCCGCCCGGCTGGCCGAGCACCTCCGGCCGGCTGGCCAAGGCATTCAGGCCGTCGGCGTCGAAGACTGCCGGCTTGGCCAGCCCGCGGTACAGCTCCGGCACCAGCCAGTCCAATCCCAAGGACCGGCCCAGTCCCGGCCCGCAGGCCACCACCGTGGCCGTTTCCGCCCAGCCGCGGATGGCCCCCAGCGCCCCGCACGCGATCCGCCCCTTGCGGTCGGAGGGCAAACCCACGGTCATGTAGCTGGGCTCCACGGCGGCGACGGTGGCCTGGCACACGTCGGGCACAGCCACGCGCACCAGCCCCGCGCCTCCGCGCAGGGCGGCTTGGCCCGCCAATGCCGCCGCACCCCCCATGCCCTGGCTGCCGCCGACCACCAGCACCAGGCCGAAGTGCCCCTTGTGGCTGTCCGGGGCGCGCGGGGCAAGCCAGGGGAGGTCGATCATGGCTCGTGCCGCCTTCGGGCCGCGTTGCGGGCAATCAGTCCGGCGATGTAACCGCCCTTGAATCCCGCGTCGATATTCACCACCGTCACATTGGCCGCGCAACTGTTGAGCATGCTCAATAGCGCCGCCACGCCGCGAAAACTGGCCCCGTAGCCGACGCTGGTCGGCACGCCGATGACCGGGCAATCGACGTATCCGCCCACCACGCTGGGCAAGGCCCCCTCCATGCCCGCCACCACCACCACGGCATCGGCCCCGCGCAGATGATGCAGATTGGCCCGCAAGCGATGCGGACCCGCCCCGCCCCCGTCCTGGACCAGGCGGACCTCGGCCCCGGTCCACAGGGCGGTCTCCCGGGCCTCTTCCGCCACGGGCAGATCGCTGGTGCCGGCTGTCACGATCGTCACCACCCCTTGCCCCAACCCCTGTACTGCCTGGCCACCCGCTTCTGCTTCCGGCCGCGGGATGCGGAACGTCCGCCCTACCGCATTCCATCGGGCCTGCGGGAACTTGGGCCGAAGCGCCGTGGCCTGCTCGGCCGAAATCCGCGTGGCCAGCACATCGATCCCCCGCGCCACCAAGGCCTGGAAGATCTTCTCCAGGGCCTCGGTGGTCTTGCCTTCGCAGAACACCACCTCGGGAAAGCCGCAGCGGTGGGCGCGATCCAAGTCGAGCTGCGCCTCGCCCACATCGCAGATTCCCGGGTCCGACCCGCGGCAAACGAAATCGTCCACCGTGATCCTGCCTGCCAGGAGCTGCTCCGCCAATTCTCGAAGTTCGGTGTGGTCCATACGCCTTATGCTACCGGCTGTTTCGGCAGGAGAAAACCGCCCCCAACAGCACTCATCCTTTGCCGCGCAACCACAAGAGACCAGGGGCAGGGCAGGGGAGGGCAGGCCAGGGGAAAGCAGGGTAGCGGGCGAGCCGGGGCGTTCATTCCCTTGAAAACAACGCCCACAGGCCAAACCCGCCGGGCAACATCCTTTGCTAAAGAAATGCCTTAGGTCGCCGTGCACGGGGCTTATGAAATGTCGCAAATGGCCCCACGTCCGGCGCATCCGCCGGTTCCACGAGCCGGGCCCGTAAGGGCCCGGTGGAGCTGTACGTTGACCGACGCCCGTTTACGAGCGTTTGCCGCCGCAGACAACTTTTGGGCCCGGCGTTTACGCCGGGTTCCACCGGGCCGGCATGGATGGTCGTCTAATGCCGAAGGTGCCCCCTGTCAGGCCCGTTTACGGGCCTCCTCGATACGCCAGGCGACTAGCGATCATGCTATTCCACACCGCAGCTTCGCACACCGGTTCCAAAGGGGCCAGAGGAGCCCCCTCAAGGGGGCTGACAGGGCGGGGAATTGGGAACGAGGCCTCTGATCGGCCGAACCCGGCCTGAAGGCCGGGCCTACGGCCCGCCTCCCGGCGGCAAGGCCCGTAAACGGGCCTCGCTTGGGACCGGCGCGGCTTGCGCCTGGTCTGCCCCACGAGCGCCTCGGACGCGAACAACCCACTGGGATGTCTTGCAATCGGCTCCCAAGCCTGTCGGCCGGCAACTACACCACCGCAGTCTCGGCGCTGAGGCGCTGGCCCAGCTCCGGGATGGCTTCGGTTAGGGCCTCTTCGACGCGTTCGACCAGCCGGAAGGTCATCGCGCGGCGGACTTCCTCGGGCAACTCGGTGAGGTCTTTTTCGTTCTCGCGGGGGAGGATCACCCGCCGGATGCCTGCGCGGCGCGCGGCAAGAACTTTTTCTTTGATGCCCCCTACCGGCAGCACCAGGCCCGAAAGCGTGATCTCGCCCGTCATGGCCGTATCGCTGCGTACCGGGATGCCGGTATAGAGCGAGGCCAGGGCCACGGCCATGGCAACGCCCGCGGAAGGCCCATCTTTGGGAATCGCGCCGGCCGGCACGTGAATATGCACGCCATTCCCATGGAGGGTGGCCTTGGAGATGCCCAATTCGGCGGCCTGGGACCAGATGTAGCTTCGGGCGGCCTGGGCCGACTCCTTCATCACGTCGCCCAGGTGGCCGGTAAGCATCAGGTCTTTGCCTTCGGGCAGCAGGACGGCTTCGACGTAGAGGACTTCGCCGCCGGTCTCGGTCCAGGCCAGGCCGGTGGCCACCCCGGGGCCGAGTTTGCGGCGGGCCCGCTCGGGGAAGAAGGGGGGCGGCCCGAGCATATCGGCCAGATCGTCGGGCCGGACCACCACGGGCTGCCCGTTCCCCTCGGCGAAGCGGACCGACACCTTGCGGGCCACCTGGCCGATGGCCCGCTCCAATTGCCGGACCCCCGCCTCCCGCGTGAAGCGCGCAATGATGTGCCGCAGCGTCTCTTCGGGCAGGGTGAGGTGCTCGGGCGTCAGTCCCGCCTCTTTCAACCGCCGCGGCACCAGGTACCGCTGGGCGATGTGCAGCTTTTCTTCCTCGGTATAGCCGGCCAGGCGGAGCACCTCCATGCGGTCCAACAGCGGCCGCGGGATCGCGTCCAGCGTGTTGGCGGTGGTGATGAAAAACACCGCCGAGAGGTCGAACGGCAGGTTGAGATAGTTATCGCGGAAGTCGAAGTTCTGGGCCGGATCCAGAATCTCCAAGAGCGCCGCGGCCGGGTCGCCGCGGAAATCGTGCCCCAGTTTGTCCACCTCGTCGAGCATGAGCACGGGGTTGCGGGCGCCGGCCCGGCGGATGGCCTGGAGGATGCGGCCGGGCATGGCACCGATATACGTCCGCCGGTGGCCGCGGAGTTCCGCCTCGTCATGCAGGCCCCCCAGGCTCATGCGCTCGAACTTCCGCCCCAGGGCCCGGGCGATGGACTGGCCCAGCGAGGTCTTGCCCACCCCCGGCGGCCCCACGAAACACAAGATAGGCGCCTTGGCTTCCGGGTTGAGTTTCAGCACCGCCAGGTGCTCGATGATGCGGTCCTTGACGTCCTTGAGGTTGTAATGGTCGGCATCGAGCACCTCGCGGGCGTGTTTCAGATCGCGATTGTCCTCGGTCAGGGTATTCCAGGGCAGCTCCAGCACGAACTCCAGATAGCTGCGGGTGATCTGGTAATCCGGGGCGGCCGTGGGCAGGCGCTCCAGGCGGCTCAGCTCCCGGGCCACTTCTTTGCGGACCTCCTCGGGCAGTTGGGCCTTCTCCAGGCGTTCGCGGAGTTCCTGGATTTCGGCTTGTTCGGGGTCGGCCTCGCCCAGCTCTTCCTGGATGGCTTTCAACTGCCGCCGCAGGAGGTACTCGCGCTGCTCGCGGCTCATCTCGCTGGCCGCCTGGTTGGTGATCTTCTGCCGCAGCTCGAGCACCTGCGCTTCGTGCGTCAGATAGTCGTGCATCTTACGGAGGGCCTCCAGGCGCGTGGAGGCCTCCAAGAGCGACTGCTCCTTCTCCAGGTCCAGGCTCATCATCGAGGCCAGCATGTACACCCGGTGCAAGGGGTCGGCCACCTGCGAGATGACCTGGCTGACCGGCACCGGGGCCTGCTGCTGGGCCAGTTGCTGGATGCGGTCGGCCAGGGCGAGGATGGCCCGGTCCAGGGCCTCGACCTCCATGCCGGTGTCGCTCGGCTCGGGCAAGGCCCGCACCCGGGCCCGCAAGAACGGCTTTTCCTGTTCCATCTCCAGGATTTCCAGGCGGCGGATGCCTTGCACCACCAGTTGGATGCCGCCGTCGGCCCGCTCCAGGCGCTTGATGACCGCCTCGGTGCCGACGCGATACACGTCGGCAAGCGCCGGCTCCTCGACGGCCGGGTCGCGCTGGGCCACCACCATCAGGGCCTTGTCCTCGCTATCGACCGCGGCCTCGACGGCCGCCTGCGACATCGGCCGGCCCACCGCCAGCGGCATCAGCAAATACGGATACAGCACCGTATTCTTGATCGCCAGTACCGGAAGTACGCGGACTTCATCCAACGTGCTCATCGAGTGTTCCCCTCGCTTCGAAACGCACGAGCAACATCCCGTCGCGGTACTCCGTGGCCAAGCGCATCCCCTCCAGGTCGCACGGCAGTTCGATCACCCGCTCGAAACGGTTGTAGGCGATCTCCATGCGATAGGATTGCTGCCCCTCTTCCAGCCGGATATCGCGACGCGCTCCCCGCAGCACCAACCGCGGGCCGCATACCCGCACCTCCAGCTCCTCGGGGCGAACCCCCGCCAGCTCGAACTTCACCAGCCAGCCTCGGGCCAGGCGGTAGATGTCGGCCGGCGGCTGCCAGGACGTCTTCTGGAACGCCCTGGCCGCCGGGGTCAATAGCACATGCATCAGGCGTTCGAAATGCCCGGCCATAAGTGCATTCCCCAATCCACAGCATCCCGAGGGGCCCGGCCCAAACCGCGCCCGGCCTCCTTCCAAGGCGGAGCCGTTTCGAGCAGGGATCCACGGGCTTTCGCCATCGGCCCCGGGGCGGCGGGCGGCCAACCCCTCCGCTACACCCCAACGGGGGACCCGAGGGAATTTTTGGCACCCGCAGGCACCAGGAGAAAACCGCGAGCAAAAAGCATGCCGAGACGCGTTCGGCAGCCAGGCAGCCAGACCGCCGGAGGGCCCGGCGTTCAGAAACCCTCCAACTCGGCGATAATCTCGGCGCTACTCCGCAGCCGGGCGAACTTCCGCTCCCAGATGCGGAAACACGCCTCCTGGATTTCCGGCCACAAGGTGGCCACGCCGTCGGTCAGTACCGTAACTCGGTAGTCGCGGTTGGCGGCGGCCATGAGCGTGCTATTAACGCAGATATCCGTGGTCACGCCACCCAAAATCAGCCACCGCACGTCGCGACTTCGCAGGGCCAAGTCCAGCGGAGTGCCGTAGAACTTGTCGTACGCATGGCCGGCGATGACCAGCTCGCCAGCCGCCGGGGCCAGCTCGGGCACGATGTCGGCCGAATCGGGCCCATCCGGCGCCCCCGGCCCCACCAGGCAATTGGAAGACGGCCTGCCGAAGCCCGGTGTCCCCCCCGGCTCCAGCGGCAGGTGCTCGATGCCGAACGGATCGCCCCGCAAGCACGGGATGGCCGTCGAGTACACGAACTGGGTGAAGACCACGGGCACGCCCTTTCTTCGGCACACCGCGACGACCGCTTTTAGGTTGGGCACGATCTGGTGCCCCTGGGGAACTTCCAGGGCAGCACCCGGTTCGAGGAAACCCCGCTGCATGTCGATCACAACCAGGGCGGTCCGGCCCGGCTGGCAGCGGTGCAGCTCTTCGATTCGCCGCTGCCGCGCGCGAACAACATAGTCTGCTCCGGTCATTGGGAGACTCCTTCTCTGTAGCAGAATGGCCCGGTCCAGGCACGCCACCTCAGGTGGCCTAAAGCCGGCCCAAGGGTACACCCAAGGTAGCGTCTGAGGCGGGCGGATAACAGGCACCCGGCCAGCAGAGCATGCCATAGTGGGGCATTGGCACCGCCGGGGGATGAAGATTGTGCCCCGCCGGGCCGGCCGGGCTTCCGTGGCGGGGCATTCTCACGGGCATGGGTTGAGGTTAAGATAGCTCATGCAGTTTGCGCAACCCGCAAAATCGGCCGCTTTTGCCGAGCTTCCGCAGTGCCGGGTCGAGAACGGCGAAGCGGCAAGCACGCCGTGTTCTTCGCCCCACGACCTATGCTTGAAAAAGCGGTGGGGACACCGAAAAGGGCGGGGTACTAGCCGCACGACGGATGAAAGGACCCCTTATTGGTGTCATCCGTGGCACAGCAAGCCTGATTTGCTTTGTCGAGAGGAGGAAAGATCCATGTTCCGACGCTTTGCGAAAACGCTTGTTCTGGCCGGCCTTGTCCTCGGGGCGTGGGCAGGGGACGCTGGCCAGGCTTCGGCCCACTGGGGCCTGTTCCATCGTTGGTGCTGCCCGCGAGTCGCCACCGTGTGGGTCGCCCCGGTGTACTACGTGCCCGCGGTGCCGTGCTGCGACGGCTGGTGGCCGGCTTGGCGCCCGGCATGGCGGCATCACGGCTGGGGGTGCTGCTGGTGGGATTGCTGCTACCCCAGTTGGTGCTGCGACCCCTGCTGGGTCGATTGCTGCGGGGAGGCCGCGGTCGTTAGTTCCGCCCCGGCCCAACCGGCGGGCGTGCCCACCCTGGCGCCCCCCAAGCAGGAGGCGAAACAGCCTACCCCAGCCCCGGCCAAGGAGACGCCCAAGACCCCCAGCCAACCCGCCCCCGATACCCTGCCCGCTGTCCCCAAACCCGAGCCGGACACCTCTGCGCCGACCAAGCCGGCGCTGCCCGGTCTGTTCCGCGGCACGAGTTTCCGCCCCGCGGCGGGTTCCTATTCCAATGCGGGTCTTCTGACCGTCCACGTGCCCGCCGATGCCGAGGTCTATATCAACGGCGACCCCACCCGGAGCACGGGCAGCCGCCGCGAGTACGTCTCGTTCGGCCTGGAGCCGGGCAAGCTCTATCGCTACGAGATCAAGGCCCTGGTGGCATGCACGCCCTATGTGGCCACCGATGGCAAGCTCATCCTGCCCGACGGCACCACGATCCTGCCCGATAAAGACCAGACCATCGTGTATCCCGACGGCCGGCGGGTGGCCATCGACGGGACGGTAACCGCCCCCGACGGCACCACGAGCCGTATCGCAGGCACAAAGATTACCCCGTCGAACCGCGAGCGCGATTTGGAGATGTTCCCGGCCCGGCTGGTGGTCGTCGAGGGTAAGGACAGCTCCGTGGTCGATTGGCGGGTCAAAGAGTTCGAGCGGGCGGTGATCGAGAAACCCAACGGACTGAAGCTCTCGCTCATCGAGCGCGTGGAGCGCGACGTGGCGGGCGAACCCGCCCCGGACCAGGCGCCCCAATACGTCGAGAAGTCGCGGACCACGTTCGTGCGGCTGTGGAGCACCGATGGCACCATTCCCGAGGACAGCCAGCCCGTCATGCTCCCCAACGGCGGCGTGGTGCTTCAGCGCCAGGCGATCGTGATGCCCGATGGCACGGTGCGGACCCGCACCGATCGGCAGAAGGTGTGGCTGACCCGCACGGTGACGCTGCGGGCCGGCGAGCACGCCGAGGTGGCATTTACCGATAACGCGACCATCCACCGGGCACTGATCGCCGCGGCCGATTAGGCCCCCTTGTGGTGCAGCCATCCTAGCCCCCTTGTGGTGCAGGCGTCCCGGCTGCCTTATGCCGGCAACCTGCCTGCACTCCGGAGCCCACACCACCCGGCCCATCGCTATTTGGGCGAACCTCGGTGGTGGCTGGATGCGTCTATTGGGCCAAGCCTTGCCAGCGGCGGTGAGGGGCGGCCCGGCCATTCCCTTGGCCGCTGGCCCCAACAGGCGTTGAGGGCAAGGCAGGGTGGGGAATATAATTCGATTTTCCAAGCCCGGCCGCCAGGCCGGAGGGTACAAGGCCCCTATAAAGGGAGATTTCCTGTGTTCGATTCCGTCGCTGTGGTGGGCGCGACCGGCGCCGTCGGCCGTATCATCCGCCAACTGCTCGAACAGCGCAAGTTCCCGTTCAAACGGATCAAGTTCCTGGCGTCGGCCCGGTCAGCAAGCACATCCATCACGTTTGCCGGCGAGAAATACACGGTCGAGGAACTCCGGCCCGAGGCCTTCCGGGGCGTGGAGCTGGCCATCTCGAGCACCCCCGATGAGGTCGCCCGCGATTTCATCCCAGCGGCCGTGGCAGCCGGGTGCGTGGTGGTCGATGAAAGCGCCTACTGGCGCATGGATCCCAAGGTGCCGCTGGTGATTCCCGAGGTCAACGGCCACGCCATCGCCCGCCATCAGGGGATCATTGCCAGCCCCAACTGCTCCACCACCCAGATGGTGGTCGCCTTGAAGCCCCTGCACGATTATGGCCGGGTGCGGCGGGTGATCGTGGCCAGCTACCAGGCGGCCAGCGGGGCGGGGATGGCCGGCACCCGCGACCTTGTCGAAGGAACGCGGGCTCGGCTTGCCGGGCAATTGTATGCCTACGAGTGCTTCGCCCATCCCCTGGCCTTTAGCTGCATCCCGCAGATCGGGTCGCCCAAGCAGCACGGCTATACGTCCGAGGAGATGAAGATGATCCTCGAGACCCGCAAGATCATGGAAGACGAGTCGATCCAGATCTGCGCCACCTGCGTGCGGGTTCCCGTGAGCAACTGCCATAGCGAGGCCATTGTGGTCGAGACGGAAAAGAAGATCACGCCGGAGAAGGCGCGGGAGTTGTTTGCCGCCATGCCGGGCGTGGTGGTCATGGACGACCTGCCCAACAAGGTCTATCCCATGCCCCATTTGTGCGATGGGCGCGATGAGGTGTTCGTGGGCCGCATCCGCGAAGACCTCTCCTCGCCCAACGGACTGGCGTTCTGGTGCGTCAGCGATAACCTGCGCAAAGGGGCGGCCACCAACGCCGTGCAGATTGCCGAGGCCCTGATAGCGATGCAGGCCGGCGCTCGCTCCAAACCGGTTGCTTCGGCGGCGGTGGCCCCGGCGTAAGAGCCCGAGGGCGTCCCGGCCTTGTGGTGCAGCCGTCCCGGCTGCATTACTTGTGTTGTGGCCCTCCCGGCTGCCTGCCTTGTGGTGCAGCCGTCCCGGCTCCACTGCTTGTGGTGCAGCCGTCCCGGCTGCATTGTGTTGTAGCCGTCCCGGCTGCCGTGATGCAAACAGCTTCCTCCCGCTCGGGTACCCCTCCGGCTCGTTGCTGCCCGGCTTTGCGGCCGACGCCCCATGCCCACCTTCAAGCTCACCTTGGCCTACGACGGCACCGCCTATGCCGGCTGGCAGGTTCAGGCCCCCGGCCGCCTGGCAGTGCAAGAGGTGGTCGAGCGGGCCATCGAAGCCGTCACCGGCCAGCGGGTCCGAGTGATGGCCAGCGGCCGCACCGATGCCGGCGTCCATGCCCGGGGGCAGGTCATCAGTTTTCGGAGTGCCTGCGGCCTGGAGCCTGGCGTGCTGGTGCGGGCACTGAACGCCCACCTGCCTGCCGACATTGCCGTCCTGGATGCCCAGATCGTCCCCGACGACTTCCATGCCACGCTCAGTGCCCGGCGCAAACGCTACCGCTATGCCATCCATAACCACCCCATCCGGGATGTGTTCCGCCGGCACACGAGCTGGCACTTTCCCCGGCCGTTGGACGTGCCGGCCATGCACGAGGCGGCCCAGCTTCTGCAGGGCACCCACGACTTTCGGAGTTTTCAGACCTCGGGCTCTAAGCGGCAAAGCACGGTGCGGACCATTTTCGACATCTCGGTCCGCCGGGGCAGCGGCGAGGACCGGCACATGGTGTACATCGAAGTCGAAGCCGACGGCTTCTTGTATAACATGGTGCGGGCCATCGTGGGGACGCTGGTGGAAGTCGGCCGAGGGTCCCGCCCGCCGGCATGGGTGGCCGAGGTGCTGGCCGCCTGCGACCGCCGCCTGGCCGGCCGCACCGCGCCGCCCCACGGCCTGTGCCTGCTGCGGGTCGATTACGGCGACACTGCCGACACGCCCCAAGAGCCACCGGCGTATTGAACACCTTGCGAGGCCCTGGCCGAGCGGCCACCCGATGTCCGCAGGCCCCCGCGCCCCGCGGGCCCCAGTCCGCAGCCGTCCCCTGGATCCGACATCGTTGCCGTGCGGGTCGCTCACGTCATAACCCGGCTCATCCTTGGCGGAGCGCAAGAGAATACGCTCTTGACGTGCGAGGACCTCATGCGCCTCTACGGCGACGAGGTGCTGTTGGTCACCGGGCCGGCCGTAGGGCCCGAAGGCAGCTTGCTGGAGCGGGCCAGGGCAGGGGGGGTGCCCGTGGAAGTCATCCCCCAACTCCGCCGCGCGATCCACCCCTGGCGCGATATGTGGAGCTACTTCCGCATCAAGGCTGCGTTGCGCCGCTTTCGGCCCGACGTGGTCCATACGCACAGCGCCAAAGGGGGCATTCTGGGCCGGGCAGCGGCGTGGGCCCTTCGGGTGCCGGCCATCGTGCATACGGTGCATGGGGCGCCGTTCCATCCCTATCAGGGCAGGGCAGGGCAGGGGTTTGTGATCGCCTGCGAGCGCTGGGCTGCCCGGCGGTGCCATGCCCTGGTGAGCGTGGCCGATGCCATGACCACGCTATTGGTCCGCGCGGGCGTGGCCCCGCCAGAGAAGTTCACCACCATCTACAGCGGCATGGAGGTGGAACCGTTTCTGGATGCCGACCGCCTCCGCCCCGCCGCCCGAGCCGCGTTGGGCTATCGGCCCGAGCATGTCGTGGTGGGCAAAGTCGCCCGGCTGTTCCACCTCAAGGGCCATGACGACGTCATCCGGGCGGCCCGCCGGGTGGTCGATGCGCTGCCCAACGTGCGGTTCCTGTTCGTGGGCGACGGCCTCTTGGCCGAACGCATCCAGGCGCAAATCCGCCAGGCCCACCTAGAAGGCTTTTTCCAATGCGTGGGCCTGGTGCCGCCGGACCGGATGCCGGAGATGATGGCGGCCATGGATATCGTGGTGCACGCCAGCCTGCGCGAAGGCCTGGCCCGCGTGCTGCCGCAAGCCCTCTTGGCGGGCAAGCCGGCCGTCAGCTACGACATCGACGGCGCACGGGAGGTGGTCCTGCCCGAGGTCACCGGCCTTTTGGTTCCGCCCCGCGACTGGCAGGGGCTGGCCTGCGCCTTGATCCGCCTGGCCCGCGATCTCCAGCTCCGAACGCGCCTCGGCGCCGAGGGACGGCGCCGCTTTGCCGAGACCTTCCGGCACGAAAACATGACGGCGGCCATCCGCCGGCTCTACGAGCAAATCCTGGCCCACCGCAGGCCGCCATACCCCTGCGCAACCGCCTGACCACCTGGCTTTCGACCCCACACATTGTTTGCACGTCCGGCGGCGATTAGACTGCAACGATTCGGGTCAAGCACTCTTTGGGGCTGGCAAAGCGCGTGTCGGGAAACGATTGCCATCGTGAGCCGCCCACTGCCTGGTAATCTCGGGCCGTACCGCCTCTTGGCCCTGGTGCACGAGGGCCGGGGGTGCCGCCTGTGGAAAGCCGCCGACGAGTTGCGCCATAGGACCGTGGCCCTGAAGACCCCGCGGGACGATCTGGAGCCCCGGCGGCTCCGCTCCCAAAAGGCGTACCTCCGCCGCGAGTGGGAGGTGGCTGGCCCCCTGGCGAGCGATCGGCTCATCAAGGCCTTCGAGTTTGGGCAAGATCGGGGGGTCTTTTACCTGGCTATGGAGTGGTGCCCCTGGCCCAACATGAAGACCTGCATCCGCCAAGGCCCCTCGGCGCTGGCCGGCCGGATACCTGCCATCGTCCTGGAAGCCACCGAGGCGGTGGTCCTGCTCCACTCTCGCGGCTGGATTCACCGCGACATCAAGCCGGAGAACTTCCTGGTGGGC